>DASRPJ010000377.1:0-3578 GCA_035646435.1 Thermoanaerobaculia bacterium
CTCGCGCGCGTTACCGCGCCCGTGCTCGGACACTACGCAGGGGACGACGCGCGGGTGAACGCGACCGTTGCTCCCGCGGAGGCCGAGATGAAGCGGCTCGGCAAGTTTTACGAGGTGCACGTCTACGAGGGCGCCGGGCACGGATTCCTTCGCCAGCTCGAAGGGCGCGAGGGGGCCAATCGCGCCGCGGCCGAGAAGGCGTGGCCGCGGACCGTCTCGTTCTTCCGGGAGCGGCTCGAATAAGCGGGGACAAAAGCGGGGCGCCTCCGAATGAATTCGGTGGCGACGCAATGGGGCAGGCTGTTCAGGTGGGGGTTTCGAGGCTGATCCGTCATATTGCACGATCCGAGCCAGCCTCGGGCCCAGCCTGCGGTCAGGCGCCCGGGCCCGACGTTCGTTACTGGAGAGATTTACGAGGTCGCCCGGACGGGCGCCCCGTTCATCGGGTGCGGGTGGCCGGCCGTCGGGACATCTGGCCGGCCGTTTCGCCGCCCCGCTCGCGGCTCGGCTGGATCCTCATCACCCAGCGGCAGAAGGCGCACTTGACCTTGCCGTCGAGCTCGATCTCGGTGCTATTCGATTTGCCGCAGTTTCGACAATGCCAGTTTCGGACCGTCGACTTCATGGAACACTCGCTTTCTCGCCGAAAACCGGCGACGGGCGCGTGCCAGGCTGGCGGGCGGGGGCCGTCGGGGGGATCGGAAAGCCGGATTTTATCACGTGGCGGCTCCTCGGGCCGCCGCCCGGTCCGGCCCGGGAGGAAAGGCGTCAGCGATCACCGGCTTTGGTGGGGTCGAGCGTCATCAGCAGGTTGTTCAGGTCGTCGGCGTGTTCCTCCTCGTTCGCGAGGATTTCCTCCATCAGCCGGCGCGAGGTGATGTCCCGGTCCCCCAGGAACCGCACGATCTCTCCGTAGGACTCGATCGCGATCCGCTCGGCGACGAGGTCCTCGCGGATCATGTCCACGAGGCTGTTCCCCTCCACGTACTGTGAGTGGCTGCGGGTCGCGAGCCCTTCCGGATTGAAGTCCGGCTCCCCGCCGATCTGGGTGATCCGCTGCGCGATCCGGTCCGCGTGCCCCTGCTCCTCGTTGGCGTGCTCCAGGAACTCCTGCGCGACCGCCTGCGCGTGGATTCCCTGCGCCATGAAGTAGTGCCGCTTGTACCGCAGAACGCAGACGATCTCGGTCGCGAGCGCTTCGTTCAGCACGGCGATCACCTTGTGCCGGTCGGCGCCGTAACCCGCAGTGACGGCCCCATCTTCGATGTGCTGGCGCGCGCGACGCCGCAGCTCCGTGACGTCGCTCAGGAAATCCCCTCTCGCTTCACGGGTCGGGTCCCTGGTGTCCATGGCATCTCCTTCGGTCCGACCCGGCTTCAGGCCGGACCCGGTAAAGGCGTCGGCGTCATCGTCGGCACGACAACCGATTCTTCCGCACCCCGGGTCGGCTCGGGAGGGGCGGGCGTGCCCTCGACGCCGAGGACGAGGCCGGCCGGGGTCCGCAGGATCGGAATCGGCGTCGTGTCGGGCGTCGGCGGAGGTGGCTCGGGCGCGTGGCTCTCCGCCGCGTGCGCGTCCGTGTGCGGCTTGCGGGAACAGCCGACTGCAGCCGCGCAGGCGAGCAGGGCGAGGAGAACCCAGGCGAAGCGGGCGCTCATCGTATGGCCGTGCGGCCGTCCCTCGACCCGACCCTCTCCCCCCTCGCGAGGAGAGGGAGCGGAGGCTCGACAGATTTTGTCGTTCGGCCCTCCGAGGGCCTGACCGCCGTTGGCGGCGTCGAGCCAGCCTGGAATCGCAAGTTCTTGAAAAGCAAGGGGAACCCTTCTTTCGGCCACATGGTACGCCCTTTGATCTTATCGAGACCAAGAAGAGTGCCGGCATGGGAGTTCCGGCATGGGGGGGAGTCGAAGGACTCCCCCCTTTGTTTTTGCGCAGTCCGTCCTCCCCCCGGTCACCGGGAGCGCCGCGAAACCGACGCCGCGGCCGGGCGACTGCGGTCCAGGTACTCCGAGAGGGTTCCCAGTCGCCGCCGTTCGCCGGCGAGCTTCATCCCGATCGAGTCCCCGAAATCCTCCTCCTCGACGACGCGGAATCCGGCGCGGGCCGCCGCGATCGCGCGGCCGTCGGAGTACGGGATGTGGACCGAGAACCGCTCGGGCTCCGGCCGCGCTCGCGCGCGGATCGCGCGCTCGAGCGTCTCGATGCCCGCCCCCGTCACCGACGAGACGCCGATTTCCCCCCGCGGCGCCCGCGCCGCCGGGAGGTCCGTCTTCGTCCACACGGGCAGGATCCGCTCCAGCTCGACTCCGAGCTCCTCCAGAACCTCCGCCGCGACCTTTCGCTCTTCCTCGACCCGCGCCGAAGAAGCGTCGAGCACGTGGAGGACGAGGTCGGCGTCGCGGACCTCGGAAAGCGTCGAGCGGAACGAGGCGACGAGCGACGGCGGCAGCTTTCGGACGAAGCCGACCGTGTCGACGAACACGACGTTCCCTAGCTTCGCCGACGCGCTGCGCGCGGCGCGGGAATCGAGGGTGGCGAAAAGGCGGTCCGCGGCGTAAGCCGACTCGCGCGTGAGCCGGTTGAAGAGCGTCGTCTTGCCGGCGTTCGTGTAGCCGGCGATCGCGACCTGGAACCGGGTCGCGCGCGACCGGCGGCGGACCTGCCGCGAGGTCTCGATCTTGTCGAGGTCGCGCCGCAGCCGGGCGATCCGGTCGCGAATCTTGCGCCGGTCGAGCTCGAGCTTCTGCTCCCCCGCGCCGCGCCCGCCGATCCCGCCCGCGAGGCCGGAGAGGTGCTCGTAACGGCCCGCGAGTCGCGGAAGCAGGTACTGCAGGTGGGCGAGGTCGACCTGCGTGCGAGCTTCCCGGGTCCGGGCGTGCGAGGCGAAGACGTCGAGGATCAGGCCGGGCCGGTCGAGCGCCGTCACCGAGTCCCCCCAGCGTTTCTCGAGGTTGCGGACCTGCCCGGGAGTCAGCTCGTCGTCGAAGACGACCAGGCCGGCCTCCTCTTCACGGGCCTTGTCGCCGATCGTATCCACCGCGCCGCGGCCGACGTACGTCGCCGGATCCGGAGCGGCGCGGTCCTGCAGGATCCGGCCGACGACCTCCCCGCCGGCGGAGTCCACGAGTCGCTCGAGCTCGTCCAGATGCTCCTCTGCGACCGGCCGCGGAACCGCCCGCGAGGAGACGCCGACGATCACGACGCGCTGCCGCGGCGCCGCCCGCCCGCGCGGCACCTTCGGGCGGGAACTGCCACGGCGCGCCGAGGGCGCGGTGCGTTCGCCTGTGGACGACTTCAATTCGACTCGTGCGGAGCGGCGAGGAATTGCAGCGGCGCGAACGCCCGGGAGCGACCGGATCTCACCGGACCGGATGGTAAGATCCGCCGCGGATCGTGTCAAACCTCTCCTCGCGGGATCTCGAGCTCGGCGCCCGCCTCGACCGGCTCTCCCTCGCCTACGCTCCGGCCTCCGAGCAGGCCGATCCGATCCGCTCTCCCGCTTCGTACGAGCGTCCCGAGGATCGCGAGGTCGCCGCCTGGATCGGCGCCGCCTTCGCTTACGGCCGCGTCGAAACGAT
>DASRPJ010000378.1:0-13112 GCA_035646435.1 Thermoanaerobaculia bacterium
CGTCCTGTCGCACAACTCGATCAACCGAGGACCATCGGAGGTGATCGTCGTCGTTCCGATGACCACGAAGCATCGACTCGAGCTCGACGCGATCCGTGTCGCCGTCTCTCCCCCCGAAGGCGGCGTCGCCGAGAAGTGCTACGTGATACCCGACCAGCTCCGCGCCGTCTCGACCAGGCGTTTGACGAGTCGCCGTGGCCGGCTGACGCAGGAAACGCTTGCCGAGATCGAGGACCGAGTGCGGATCGTGCTGGACCTCTGAGGGATAAACCGGGGACAGACCACGGTTTCTCGCTCCGCTGGGGATAGGCAACGGTTTTGACGAGCGGCCTTCCACCAGCGCTGCCTGGCGAGCGGGAGTGGCTGCCGGCCTTTCCGCGACAAGTGTGTTCAGGCAGCAAGCCGAATGACATTTCGGATCGAGTACGCTCCCGCGGCGGTCGCGCATCTCAAAGCCTTGACCGCGAGACAGCAGTCGATCGTGCTCGATCGAGTCCCGAGGTATCTCGCGACGGATCCGATGGTGGAGACGCGGAACCGCAAGCCCATGCGCCCGAACCCGCTCGCGCCATGGGAACTGCGTCTCGGTCACCTCCGCGTATACTTCGACATCGTCAGCAGCCGGAGCCGGTTGTCGTGATCCTCGCGGTGGGCGTCAAGGAAAGCACCACGGTTCGGCTCGGAAAGACGGGGATCAACCTGTGAAGACGCTGGAGCTCGGCAAGGCGGGCGGATCTGTCGCGACCTATGTCGGCGACGCAAAGAAGGGCCCCGTCATCTTCACGGTCAAGGGCGATCCGGTCGCCGCGCTCGTTCGGGTGACCAATGCCGATCTGGAAACCCTCTCTTTGAGCTCGAACCGCACGTTTCTCCGGATGATCGCCCGATCCCGGACCGCCTGGAAGAGGAAGGGCGGACTCTCCGCCGGGCAAGTGCGGCGACGGCTCCCCCGGCCAGCGAAGAAACGACGGCCAACTACCTGAGACTCGCCGGGTCGAGAAGGCGTTAGCCGGGGCTCGCGAAAAGAGGGGACGGATTTATTTTTCCAGGGATCGAGTCAGGCGCTCTCGGAAAAATAGATCTGTCCCTTTTTCGGTGGTCAGCGTCTTCCCCCGGCCGCGAGGACCGCCTGGAGCCCTCGCTCGATCAAGCCGGCGCGGCTCAATCCGAGGTCTTTCGCAAGGGCATCCGAGCGTGACAGCAAGCCGCGCTCGACGCTGACCGATATGACCTTGGCGCCCTTCCCTCGCCGGGGACGACCCGGCTTGCGCTTTGCACGTGCCCATCGAGCCCGTTCCACCGCCGTCATCGGAGCGAACTCGTCGATCACGAATTCTCGGCCGTACCCGGCTGCCGTCTCCGCGACCTCGGACGTCACTTTCCGGACACAATTCTTGAGCGTCGAGTTGATCAGGGTCTGGTAGCTCCCGCCTCCGGCGGCTTCCACCTGAGACCGGAACCAGTCGATGAGGTCTTTGTCGAGCCGGATCGTGATTCGGGTCTTCCCCCTCGGAACCGGGATGACGGGCCCCCGCTTTCCACGTGAGAAATCGTATTCGCGCTTCACGGTTCCTCCTCGTAGTTGCGTCGCTCCCGCCGCGTCGCCCTTCGCGCGGACAGGATTCGGCCACCGGTGCCGCGTGAAGTCCAGGCAACGACCAGGAGGGCGCCGTCGGCGGCGAGCCCGATCGTCACGAACCGCTCCTCACCACGCGCTCTGTCCGGAATCGTCAGGGCGAGAGGATCCTCCAGCGCCGTGAGCGCCTCCGCGAACGCGACGCCGTGCTTCCGAAGGTTCCCGCGCGCCTTTTCGATGTTCCATGTCCATTCCGGCACCTCGTCCGGCACCAGCCGAGTGTATGCACAAACGTACACCGGGTCAAGTGTCCGCAAGCCGGGAGGCTCCCAAGGAAAAGGCAGATCTGTTTTCCTGAAACCGGGGTCTGTCCCCTATTTCCCCCCCCGAGTCCCATCTCCACTTGTCGCGGAGAGCGCACGCGTCGCGACGGCTGCCGGGGATGGGCGCTTCGTCGTGCTCCTCCGAGGCGACTGCAGCATCGTCCTCGGGGGGGAAACCGGGGACAGACCACGGTTTTCCGCGACGGTCTCGGCAAAGCCGGTGGCGGTGCCGGTTTGGGGATGCAGGTCGGACCGGTCGCGACACGGCCTTCGTTGACACCGTGGCGGGCCGGCCGTAAAGTCGGCCAGTTCGAGCCATTTTCGCAACGTGCGGTTCAACATGACGTCGCCATCACGGATGCCGTTTCGAGCGCGAGAACGTGCGCCCTCCGCGGAACCGCGCTGTCGGATGGAAACTCTCGAGTCGCTCGCGAGGCGGGCTGCCTGACATGCGGGCGCAGCCGTCGCGTTCCCACCCGAAGGGCGACCTGACCCACATCCTCGAGGACGAGGCTCGTCTGGAAGCGCTGCGGCAGACGTCGCTTCTCGATTCGCCACCCGAGGAGGCGTTCGATCGGTTGACGCGCCTGGCGACGGCCGTGCTCCGCGTACCGGTCGCGATCATTTCGCTGTTGGACAGAGACAGGCAGTTCATCAAGAGTGAAAGCGGGTTGTCCGGGTCCCTCGAGGCGCTGCGGAAGACACCGCTGGAGCACTCCTTCTGCAAGCATCCGGTGGGAGAGGGCGAGCCGCTGGTCGTGGCAGACGCCCGGAAGCATCCATTGATCGGCGGCTACCCCGGCGTCATCGAGCTCGGTCTGGTCGCCTACGCGGGGATCCCGCTGGTCACCTCCGAGGGGCACGCCCTCGGGACGTTCTGCGTCTTAGACGAGCGGCCCCACGATTGGACGGAGGAGGAGATCGGGATCCTCCGAGTCCTCGCGACGTCCACGATGTCCGAGATCGAGCTGCGGCGGCTCGTGGGCGAGCTGCGAGCCTTGACCGCGAACCTGCAGGGCGACGTGGATTCCCGGACTTCCGAGCTTCGGGCTTCGGAGGAGCGCCAGCGCGTTCTCCTCGCCGTCAACAACGCCATCGTCACCTGTCTCGACCGGGACTCGCTGTTTTCGGCGACCGCGGCCGCTTTGCGGAGGGCGATCCCGTACGACCGCTGCTCGCTTATCCTTCTCGATCCCGTCAAGAATGTTCTCAAGGTGCTGGGTGTGGCGGGCCCGGTGCCCTCGCCTCCCATCATCCCGCTCGGGTTCGAGTGGCCGCGGCAGAACAGCCGCTCCGGCTGGATTCTCGACCACGGCCGGCCGCTCATCACGCCGGACTTCCGGGATGCGCCCCCGTTCGTCGAGTACCCTTACCTGCTCAAGGAAGGGCTCCGCTCCGCCGTCTCGGTTCCCTTGAGCATCAAGGGGAAGGTCATTGGGGTGCTGAACGTCGCGAGCCGCGTGCCCGCCGGATACGGGCCGGACGAGGCTTCTCTGCTCACGTCGATCGCCGAGCAGGTGGCGCTCGCGATCGAGAACCTTCTCGCCTACGAGGAGATCGCCGCCCTCAAGGCACGCCTCGAGCAGGAGAACGTCTACCTCCAGGAGGAGGTCCGGAGCGAAGCCGCGTTCGGCGACGTCGTCGGCGAGTCCCCGGCGGTATTGAGCGTCCTCGCGAGCGTGCGCAAGGTGGCGAACACGGATTCCACCGTGCTCGTCACCGGCGAGACGGGCACCGGAAAGGAGCTGATCGTCCGCGCGATCCACGACCTCTCCCGGCGGAAGGACAAGCTCCTC
Organism: Thermoanaerobaculia bacterium; assembly: GCA_035646435.1. GTDB lineage: Bacteria > Acidobacteriota > Thermoanaerobaculia > UBA5066 > Gp7-AA6 > Gp7-AA6. The sequence continues at coordinate 3,696 of DASRPJ010000378.1, forward strand.
GTGAAGGTGAATTGCGCCGCGCTCCCCGCCGGTGTGATCGAAAGCGAGCTCTTCGGGCATGAAAGGGGGGCGTTCACCGGCGCGCTCACTCGCAAGGTCGGCCGGTTCGAGCTCGCCCACAGGGGCACTCTCTTCCTCGACGAGGTCGGCGACCTTCCGCTGGAGCTACAGGCGAAGCTTCTACGCGTGCTGCAGGACGGCGAATTCGAGCGCGTCGGCGGAACGCAGACGCTGAAAGTGGACGTCCGGCTGATCGCGGCCACGAATCGCGACATCGAGCGGGCGGTCGCCGAGGAGCGGTTTCGCGCCGACCTCTACTACCGTCTGAACGTCTTCCCGATCGTTCTCCCCCCTCTGAGAAAGCGGTTGCAGGACGTGCCGCGCCTCGCCCGCCATTTCGCCATGCTGTTCGCCTCGAAGATGGGAAAGAACGTGGGGCCGTTGAACGCGGACGTGCTCGACCGGCTGACCGCCTACACCTGGCCCGGAAACGTGCGCGAGCTGCAGAACGTCATCGAGCGGGCTGTCATCGTCTCGTCGACAGGCCGCTTCGAGCTCGGCGATTTCGCCACGGCGCCGCCCGGCGGGAGCCCGAAGCCGCATGCGCGGAGCCTCGAGGACATCGAGCGCGAACACATCGTCAACGTGCTCGAGGAGACGGGCTGGCGCGTCAGCGGTGAGCGCGGCGCAGCGAAGATCCTGGGCCTCAAGCGAACGACCCTCGAGGCCCGAATGAAGAAGCTCGAGATTCTCCGCCGCACGTAATCGAGGGCGCGCGAGACAGGCGGCTCGCGCCCGCCGGCCCGGCTTCGGCGTTTGCCATCTCCGTGGCATTCTCCCAACGGGTCGGCAGACATCTCCCGACCGGCTCCAACGGACCCGCATTCCTTTCCGCCGTCCAACTCGACCCCGTTCAGCGGGTTGCATTCCTTCGGCGCGGTGTCGCCGCACACAGGCACGCCGAATGCCCTTAGACGAGCCCATGCGGAACGGTTCAGGAGGCCCATGTGACGTTGCGGATCACGCGCAGGAAGGGATCCCGTGCGCGCACGACGCTCGTGCTCGAGGGGAAAGTCGCCGCGGAGTGGGCGGCGCTGCTCGAGAGCGAGTGCTCCGACCTTCTTCGCCTGCGGCTCGCGGTGAGTCTCGACCTCGCGGGCGTGGACTTCGTCGACCGGGCCGGGGTTCAGGCGCTCGGGCGGTTGAGCCGCAAGGGAGTCGAGATTCTCTGCCGCAGAGGCCCGGTCGCGAGCGTGCTCGAGGGCGAAGGCATCCGCGTAACGCAGGACGGAGTCGGCGATGAGCGGTCTTGACAGCTCTTTGAAACAACTGGTTCGAGACATCGGCACTTCGTTGAACCGGGCACTACTCGCCCACTAACAGCAGGAGGAATCCATGAAGGGACTTCGTTTCACGGCCGTGGTGGCCATCGTGGTCGGGTCGACGCTGGGATTGGTGTCATCGGCATCGGCTGAGGGGAATCAGGCATTCGGTTTCAACGCCCCTCTCATTTCCGGATTCCCGGGAGGACGCGAAGCGAGACTGACGGGAGGCGGCGCCTTCCGCCTGTCCGATCTTTTCGTTCACTCGGCCGGCGGCTTTCGCTGTCTTTCGGACATCTCGGCGGGGCCACTCACGGGATGCCTCGCCGGTGAGGGCGTCCGCTGGGACACGGTCGATCTGCTGACCTCCACGGTCTTCCAGTGCACCGGGGCAGACCCCGCCGGGAACAAGACCGCGTTCACCGGAAACAACACGGTTGCCTTGCTGGCCGATTTCTATCGGCAGGGCGACGGAGACGTCGAGTCGTTCACAGCCCGGATGTTCGTTTCCGATTCCGACCTGGCGCCGGACATCGCGGGCGTGCAGAACGTCTGGATCGCGGGGGTCGGCTGCGGGACGGCAATCGTCAATTTCAACAACCACGATTGAGGACGATGCTCATCGCTCCGGTTCGACCCCGGTCCGAATGAGCAACAGCGAGGAGTCACGACCAGAACCCAGGCTCATTGATTACCGCAAAGGAATAGAAATGAAGTCCCTGCTGGGTCTCTCTGTCATCGCCGCCACGCTCGTTTTCTCTGTTTCCCTCGCTCGTGGCGAGGAGCGCAGTCCCGACCCGTCTAACCTCGTCGGAAAGATTGCCGATTGGCCGGCGCCGCCACACTGGAGCCCGCCGGCACAGCCGGTTTCCTTGCAGGAGCGGGAGGGTGGCGTGAGGACGGAGGGGGTTCAAGCGTTGCCGACGTCTCCAATGCCCTTCATCGGCATCACTCCCTGTCGGGTCGCGGACACGCGCGGAAACGGATTTACGGGCGCTTACGGTCCTCCCGCGCTGACGCAAGGGTCACCCCGGAACTTCACCCTGGCAGGGCAGTGTGGCATTCCTTCCCTGGCCGCCGTGGTCTCTTTGAACGTGACCGTAACCAACACACAGGGACCCGGCTTCATCCTGATCTACCCGCAGGGCGGCGCGCAGCCCAAGGTCTCGACCTTGAACTACGTTGCGGGGCAGACGATTGCCAACGCGGCAGTCGTGCCTGTGGGACTCCTCGGTGGGATTACGGTCGTCGCGGGAGTCTCCGGAACCGATCTGATCCTTGACACCAACGGGTACTACGCCCCCGCTGGGGTTGGGGTCGCGAATACGTTTCTCGGTATTGAAGCAGGCAACTTCACGATGACCGGCGACTTCAACACCGGCGTCGGACGAAACGCCCTCTCGATCAACACTCTGGGCAGCTTCAACACCGCCACCGGGGCCTTCGCGCTCCAACTCAACACCACGGGCGCCGACAACACGGCCAACGGAGAGGCGGCGCTCGTCAGGAACACCACGGGCTTCGGCAACACAGCCACGGGAAGCCTTGCACTCGCCAACAACACGATCGGCAACCTCAACACCGCCACCGGAGGTGCCGCGCTCTTCCGCAACGCGTCGGGCGACGCCAACACAGCGATCGGAGTCAGCGCCCTCGGGAACACCGAAGGCACCAACAACATCGGGATCGGCTTCGATGCGGGCCTCGACCTCACGATCGGGAGCAACAACATCTGCATCGGCAACACCGGAGTCGCGACCGAGTCCGGCACGATCCGGATCGGGACAGCGGGAATCCAGACGGCGACCTTCATTGCCGGAATCAGCGGGACAACCAGCCGCGAGGGCGTCGGCGTCTTCGTAAACGGAAGCGGTCAGCTCGGCACCATGACCTCCACGCGCCGCGTCAAGGAAGACATCCGGGAGATCGCCCGTGAGAGCGACGGCCTGATGCGGCTGCGGCCGGTCGCCTTCCGATACAAGCCGCAGATCGATCCGACGGGACTGGCCCAGTACGGCCTGATCGCCGAGGAGGTGGCTGACGTCTATCCGGATCTCGTCGTCTACGATCGCGACGGCCGGCCCGAGACTGTTCGCTATCACCTGGTCAACGCGCTGCTCTTGAACGAGGTCCAGAAGCAGCACCGAACGGCGGAGGCGCAGGAGAAAACGATCGAGCAGCAGAAGAAGACGATTGACCGCGAACAGGCTGAGATCGACGGACTCGAGGCGCGGTTGAGCCGGCTCGAGGCACTGCTTCTGGCGGGTGACTGACGTGCGGGCGCCGAGCCTCCCTTTCATTCCCGGGGTCGACGAGTTGAAAAGCGGTTTCGAGGGAGAAGTCCTTCTTCCGAGAGACGACGGTTACGACAGAGCGCGCCAGATCTGGAACGCGATGATCGACAAGCGTCCCGCGCTCATTGTTCGTTGTGCCGCCGTCTCCGACGTCGTCCGCGCGGTGAAATTCGCGAGGGTCAACGGGCTCCTGCTCGCCATCCGCGGTGGCGGGCACAACATCGCCGGCAGCGCCCTGTGCGACGGCGGTCTCGTCATCGACCTCTCGAAGATGAAGGCCACGAGCGTCGACCCCGGCGCGCGCCGCGCCTCGATCGAGAGCGGGGCCACGCTCGCGGACCTCGACGCCGCCACCCAGGCCCACGGCCTCGCCACGCCGCTCGGAATCAACTCCACGACCGGCGTGGCGGGACTGACGCTCGGCGGCGGATTCGGCTGGCTCAGCCGCAAGTACGGGATGACTGTCGACAACCTCGAGTCGGCCGAGGTCGTGACAGCGGCCGGAGATGTGGTGCGCGCCAGCGCCACAGAGCATCCCGACCTCTTCTGGGCGCTCCGGGGGGGCGGCGGCAACTTCGGCGTCGTCACGCGCTTCGCGTTCCGACTCCACCCTGTCGGCCCCGAGGTGCTCTCGGGCCTGATCGTCTACGCCAGCTCTGAAGCGAAATCAGTGCTGCAGCGATACCGTGATTTCGCCGCGCAGGCGCCGGACGACCTGTCCGTGTGGACCATCGTGCGCCCGGCGCCGCCCCTCCCGTTCCTTCCGCCGGACGTCCACGGCAGAGGGATCGTGGCGATCGCGCTCTTCTACGCGGGGGAACCGAAGCAGGGCGAGCCGCTGATCGAACCGCTGCGAAGGCTCGGGACTCCCATCGGTGAGCACGTCGGAGTGCAGCCCTATACGGCCTGGCAGCAGGCTTTCGATCCTCTCCTGACCCCCGGCGCACGCAACTACTGGAAGTCGCACAACCTGACGACGCTCGAGGACGGCCTGATCGATACCGTCGTTCGATACGCCGAGACATTTCCGTCGCCGCAGTGCGAGATCTTCGTCGCCGCCCTCGGTGGCGCAACCACGCGGCCGGCGCCGGAGTCCATGGCGTACGCCCAGCGCGATGCCCGGTTCGTGATGAACGTCCATGGCCGCTGGAACGACGCGGCCGACGACGCCCGCGGCATCGGCTGGGCGCGCGACTTCTTCAATGCCTCGGCGCCCTTCGCAACCGGCGGCGCCTACGTCAACTTCATGACCGCTGACGAGGGCGATCGCGTGCGCGCCGCCTATGGCTCCAACTACGCTCGTCTGGCCGAGGTGAAGCGCAACTACGACCCGAACAACCTGTTTTCGGTCAACCAGAACATTCAACCGTCATGAAAAAGATCACTTACTCGCTCCTTCTCTGTACGGTCGCGTTCGGCTCCCGCCTCGTGCTCGCCGAGACACTGACGCTGCCGGCGGTGACGTCGTTGCCCGTCGGGTCCGCGGCAAGCCCGTTCTTCTCGGACGTGCGCGTCTTCAACACCTCGTACACGTCGGCGGTTTCGGTAACGGCGGTCTATCGCTGCTTCCTCGGGACCTGTCCTCCGGCGGCGCCGCAGGTCTCTTTCGTGCTCGCGCCGCGGGAGTCGCGGGCGTTCGACGACATAGTGCTGGCAACGTTCAACGCCTCCGTGTCGGGCGGCGCGGTGGAGTTCACGAGCGCCGGAACGGCCGTCCGTGTGACGAGCCGCCTGTTTTCGACGGCGCCCTTTCCGACGGTCGGTATGTTCATACCGGGCGTGAAATCGTCGGAGGCCCACACGACGTCGGTTCTGACCCAGCTCGCCAACGGGGCTTTTCGCACGAACGTCGGCGTGTACAACGGCAACGACTCCGGGACGACGGCGACGATCAAGCTCTTCAACGGAACGGCGTTCCTAGGGGAGCAGACCGTGTCTCTCGGACCGCGTTCGGGCACTCAGATCAATCGGATCTTCGACGTCATCGGCCAGGGTGCGGTGACAAGCACGAACTCCCACGCTGTCGTCGAGAGCGACGGCGGGCCTCTTTTCACTTACGCCGCCGTCATCGACAACGCCACGACCGATCCGATCTTCGTCCTCGGAGCGGAGGACGAGCGCGGGCCGGCCGGTTCGATTCCGACGGCGACTCCCCCGCTACCGACGCCGACTCCGACGCCGACGCCCGTCGCCATCACTGTCGTGAACCTGACTGCCGAGCAGTTCCAGTGGAGGTTCGACGGCGGCGGGACGAGCTTCACGATGCGGGCGGGCCAGGTCTACGAGGTCCACATGCGCACCTTGGACGTCATCCACGGATTCTCCGGCTTGCCGGAGATCGGCCTGCAGCAGGCGGCTCTCCAGCCGGGTTCCGCGGAAATCGTCGAGATCGCACGGCCCACCGCCGCCCAAATCGGGACGCATTCGTTCGTCTGCGACATCGTTTGCGGTTCGGGGCACGGATTCCGGGGCTCGATTCAGGTCACGCAGTAGACGAACAGGGAAGGAGCCCGACATGTCGCGACGCTTGACGCTCACGCGTTCCCCGGCGTTCTTCGGAATCCCACTCCTTCTGCTCGGTCTTTTCCCGGACGCGGCTCGGGCCAACGTCGTCGTCACAGACTTGACGGCGTTCGTCGTCGCGATCGACGCCGGCGACACCGTAAGCATGGACTGTTCCGGCGGCTTCGTTCGCGTCACCGACGACGGCACATCCACGACCTATACGACGGCGTGCGCGTCGGTCTCGACCCTGAACGCGACGGCCACCGGGGCGTTCGACAACACGATCGAGCTCTCCGGCGTGACCGCGGCGGCGTTTCCGCAGCTCGCGATCGCCGGGCAGGCGGTGTCGCTGTCCGGCGGCGCGGGCGCCGACACGCTCACCGGGAGCGAAGTGGGTGCCGTGATCAGAGGGGGCGCCGGCAACGACGTCATGACTGGCGGCGCGGGCGCCGACGCGTTCACCTGGGTGCCGGGCGAGGGCAGCGACACAATTCAGGGAGGGGCGGGCAACGACGTCCTGGGGTTCGTCGGCGCGCCCGGGGCGGAGGCCTTCGCGGTGAGCGCCGACGGCGCCGGGTTCGACTTCACCCGCGACGTCGGCGGCATCGTGATGGACCTCGAGGGCGTCGAGAGCCTCGAGCTGTCCGCGGGCGGCGGCAACGACTCCGTGACGTTGAACGACCTGACGGGCGTCCTCGACCTGGTCTCCGTCCTCCTGGTGATGGGCGACGTCGACGACACAGTGAATGCCTCTGCTCAGGCGAATCCCTCCGTGCGGCTGGAGGTCTTTGCCGGCGCCGGAAACGACTCGCTGATCGGAGGCCCGGGCGCCGACGCCCTTCACGGCGAGGAGGGGAACGACACGATCAGCGGGCTCGGCGGAATCGACCTCGTGGACGGCGGTGACGGCGATGACTCGTTGAACGGAGGTCCCGGCAACGAGACGCAGCAGGGCGGCGCCGGGAACGACACGTTCGTCTGGAACCCCGGCGATGGAAGCGACGCTCTCGTCGGCGGTCCGGGCACCGACCTGATGTTCTTCAACGGCGCGGCCGGTAACGAGGTGTTCACGGCGAGCGCCCAGGGCGTGGGGTTCCGCTTCACGCGCGACCTCGGCGGCATCGTGATGACCGCGATGGAAGTCGAGGCGATCCGGCTGAACGCGCTCGGGGGCAACGACTCCGCGACCGTCGACGACCTGACCGGAGTCGCGAACCTCGACACGATCACGTTCTTCCTGGGCGACAACGACGACACGGCCACGGCCTCCGCGCAGGCGAACGCCTCGATCGACTTCCTCGTGAGCGGGGGCGCCGGCAATGACGCGCTGACCGGAAGCCCGAACGCCGACGTGATCGGCGGCGGCGAAGGAAACGACACGATCGTCGGGCGGGCGGGAGTCGACCTCATGGACGGAGGCGGCGGCGACGACACGATCACCGGCGGTCCCGGCAACGAGCCGAATCAGACGGGCGGCGACGGCGACGACACCTTTGTCTGGAACCCCGGGGACGGAAGCGACGGCCTGGTCGGAGAAGCGGGCATCGACACGATGGTTTTCAACGGCTCCGCCGGGAACGAGGCGTTCGTTGCCACGGCGCAAGGCTCCGGGTTCCGCTTCACCCGCGACCTCGGCAGCATCGTCATGGATGCCACCGGGGTCGAGTCGATCACCCTGCACGCCCTCGCGGGCGACGACCGCGTGACTACGGTGCCGCTCGCGGGGACGTCCCAGAACCTGGTCGGCGGGACGCAGACCACGGCCGACGCGCTGACGATCGACGCCGCGGGCGGCTGCGTCACGTCCTCGGGGTCCGGCACCGTCACCATCGCCGGCGGGTCGCCGATCACCTTCAGCGAGTTCGAGCAGGTCAACGTCACGAACCAGTGCGGTGCGGCCGCCGTGGACATCCCGACTCTCGGTCCGCTGGCGATGGCAGCGCTGGCGGCCTTCCTGGCGCTGGCCGGGCTCGTTGTGGTCCGGTTGCGAAGCTGACGCGAGCGGTCGAGTCCGGAATCCCCTTTCCGCGCCCTCACCGGCGTGGCCTCCGGGAGAAAGAGGGGACATACAACGGTTTCTTAAGGACGGTCTCGGCTCGGGAGGCTCCTATCATTCGACCCTCGGACGAAAACACCGTTCGGCTCGGAAAGACGGTAATCGAAGCTGTTGATCTCCGGCATCGTCGGTCTTCTCCTCGCGCTCTCGCAATCGCCGACGCAGCCGGCGACGACGGACGATTCCCTCGTCGGCCTGTGGGCGACCGAGAATTGATTCTTTGATTCGGACCGCCAGTTCGTCAGGCTTCGCTGCTTCGGTAGCGAGAGCGTGCGTACGTGATCCATGGAGAGCTCTCTCGGCGGCTTCCTGGCGGCTCCGATGTCGCGATATTTCCGCGGTGGCGGAAGTCGGTCTGAGGGAGCGGCTTCAGGTCGAGTCGGAAAGCGGACCTAGCCGGTGGGACTCTCCGCCGCCGGAGCGGGTGGAGGGGGGACTTGCGTCTCCGGAGAAGCCGCGACCTCCACGGGAGGGCGTGCCTCGACGGCCGTAATGATCGGCCGGCTGCGACAGCGGACAGTCGAAGAGAGAGTTACGGCGACGAGCAAGCCGAAAACGATCAGGGGTAGAGAAGCGGCGGGCCGAGTCGAGGGCTTCCTCACATCCCGGCTCGTCGCGCGATTCCTCTCGTAATTGCGAAAGGCCACGGCGCTACGTTCCCTCGATCGTTTCCCGCGCTCGTTGGCGCCCGTCGCGCATCATCATGGCCATCGTTGCAGGGTCGAATTGAAGTCCCGTGATCCGGTAGGTCTCTTCCAGAGCCTTCAGGGGGCGAATGAGGTGGAATTTCACGATTCGCTTCTTGCTCAGCGGGTCGGGGGTGGCCGGATCGATCAGGAGTGCCTCGATTTGCTGCGGCGTCAATCCGTAGGGCGGTCTGCTCAGGCGCTGGCAGACCATTTCCCGATGCTTGACCGCCGAGTTGATAAGCCGCGTGCTCCAGACGTCCTTGGACGCCACCTCGTCGCAGAAGAGATCCATCGTCCGCTTCAGAATCGAGAGTACGTTCGTGTAAGGACCTGGGATCGTGTCGTCTTCCGGCGAAAGGATGATCCCGTAGAGCTCGTCCACGCCGGCGTCGATCACGACGCCCGCCGGAAAGACGTTGCGCACTCCGCCGTCCACGTACGGCCCTCCCGGTGCGCCTCGGACGACGATGTCCACAGGCGGCGCGAATACGGGCTCATCGGCAGACGCGAGAATCGCGCTGGCCAGTTGCTGCTTGGTGGACACCCGCGCG
>DASRPJ010000379.1:0-4501 GCA_035646435.1 Thermoanaerobaculia bacterium
CCGAGATTCTCGGCGATGCCGGCCCAGGCGAGGGCGTAGCCGGGGTCGAGCGCGACGGCCCGGTCATAGAGCTCGCTCGCTTTTCGAAAGCCCTCCTCGTTGAACCGAAGCTGCCAGTACCGCCCCTTCAGGTACGCCTCATGGGCGGCGGGGTTCACGGGTCGAGAGGTCGCGAGTCGCGTCTTTTCCTCCGGCGAGACCGTCACCCGGATCTCCCGCGCGATCGCCTGAGCGACGTCGCTCTGCAACGCGAACACGTCGCGTGAGTCGCGCTCGTAGCTTTGCGCCCACAGGTGCCGGTCGCTTGCGGCCTCGATCAACTGCGCGGTGATCCGGACACGGTCGCCCGCGCGCTGGACGGAGCCCTCGACGATCCCGTCCACGCCGAGCTCTTTCGCGATCTCGGGGAGCGGCTTCTTCACCCCCTTGTACTGCATGACCGAGGTCCGCGAGATCACGCGAAGCGCCTCGATCTTCGCGAGGTCGGTGATGAGCGCCTCGGTCATGCCGTCGGCGAAATACTCCTGCTCCGGGTCGCCCGAGAGGTTCTGGAGCGGGAGCACCGCGAGAGACGCGATCCGCGCGGGAGCGGAGGTCGCCGGGTCGCCGGGAGCTCCGGGACGGGCGCCGCGCCGCTGAAGAAGGACGAGCCCTCCGACGATCAGAACGAGGAGTGCGACGCCCCCTCCCAGCCAGACCCCCCGGCGCCGGGGAGGACGGGTTCCGATCGGCGAGCTCCGTGTTGCGGCGGAGTCGGTCAGGGCCGCCCGGAGGTTGAACGCGACGTCACGGGCCGACTGGAACCGCTCGGCCGGATTCTTCTCCAGACAGTGGCCAACGATCCGGTCGAGCTCGACGGGAACGGCCCCTTCCGTGGCGCTCAACGGCTCGGGATCTTCGCGGAGAATCGCAGTCAGAGTTTCCGCGGCGGTGTCGCGCGCGAAAGCGCGCCGTCCGGTGACCATCTCGTAGAGCACGCAGCCGAGCGAGAAGACGTCGCTCCGCGCGTCCGCAGGAGTCCCGCGAACCTGCTCCGGCGACATGTATCCGACGGTCCCGAGGACGGTTCCCGGACTGGTTTCGGCGACCGTCGCGACGGAGGTCTCACCGGCCGACGGGAGCGATCCAACGCGCGCGATCCCGAAGTCGAGAATCTTGACCCGACCGTCCGACGTGAGAAAAACGTTCGCCGGCTTCAGGTCCCGATGAACGATCCCCTTCGAGTGCGCGGCGAAAAGACCTTCCGCGATCTCGATCCCGACGGACGCCGCCTTCCGCCAGGGCAGCTTCGCATGGGCGACCGTGTCCGCGAGCGATTCACCCTCGAGCAGCTCCATGACGGCGAACGAAACGCCGCCAACGCTGCCCACGTCGTGGATCGCGAGGATGTTCGGGTGAGAGAGCGCGGCGACCGACTTTGCTTCCCTCTCGAAGCGGGCGAGGGCGCCGGGGTCCCGGACGACCGCGTCCGACAGCACCTTTACGGCGACGTCGCGGTCGAGGCGTGAATCGCGCGCGCGGTAGACCTCGCCCATGCCGCCCGCGCCGATGCGCGAGACGATCTCGTAGGCGCCGAGTCGGGTTCCAGGAGCGAGCGACAAGCTCCGAGAATACCGCCCCCCGTCAGCGGAAGTTCTCGACCAGCATCAGGTCGTCGACCGTCGAGTCGATTTGGGAGTAGAGAATCGTGCGGCCGTCGGGGCTCACCCCGGGCGCGAACCCGATCTGGCCGAGGTGGCCGGCCACGGTCGTGGAGCGACCGGTCCCGAAATCATGGAACCGGAGACGGGTCTCGCCGTCCGCCTGGTCGGCATAGTAGATCCCCTGCTCGGTCGCCTGGAAGAACCACCCGAAGACTCCGTCGACGACCTTGACGGGTGGGCCGCCGGCGGCCGACACGCGCCACAACGGTTTCGGCGCCATCGGGATATCGATGTAGTAGAGGTGGGCGCCGTCCGGCGCTTCGTTCGAGACCCATCCGCCGTCGCGCGTGACCTGGATCGCGACCCCGCCCGCGGCCGGCATCTTCCAGATCTGGAACTCTCCCGTCCGGTTGGACGCGAAGTAGATCCACTTCCCGTCGCGCGAGAAGCTCGCCGCTTGATCGAAGGCAGGATGAGAAGTGAGGCGATGGGGTTTGCCTCCGGCCGCCGGAATCGCGTAGATCTCGAACTGCCCCGGCTGATCGGAGCCGAAGACGATCCAGCTCCCGTCCGGGGACCAGTTCGGGCCGCCGGTTGCGTTCGCGTCCATCGACGTGAGTTTCACGGCGTTTCCTCCGTCCGCGTCGGACACCCAGATCTCCCACGATCCCGACCGCGTCGACGTGAAGGCGATACGACGACCGTCGGGCGAGAACTTCGGATGGACCTCGGATCGGGTCGAGGAGATCGCGACGGCCGGCGGGGACGTCGCCGGCGCGCCGGGAGCAGGCACGTCGAGCCGCCAGATGTTGTCGTCGATGAAGCTGCGCGCGTAGACGAGCCGCGACGGCTTGCCCGGGCGGGGGTGTGAGATCGAGGGCGACAAACCGTCGTCGCCGACGAAGGGAAGCCGTTCCGGCGGGTCGCTGCCGAAGACCGCGAGCCTCCAGAGGCCTCCCCGCGCCGACAGGAGGATCTCCCTGCCGCCCGGCAGCCATGCGGGCCAATCCGCATTGAAAGCCGCCATCGTTCGGCGCTCCGGCTCCCCGGCGGCGGCCATCCCTTTCGCGAGCCGCAGCCGCCAAAGCTCCCCGATCGCGTACGAGACGGTGCGGCGGAAGACGAGCGCGCGGCCGTCGGGAGAGATGGCCGGTCCGGTGTCCGAGACCGCGGGCGGCCTCGGGTTCGTCAGTTGTCTCTTCTCTCCGGTCTCGACCGAGACGACGAAGAGGGCGTCGGGCTTTCCCTCGCCCGGAGAGTCCGTGACGACGAGGCAGCTCGCATCCGGGCACCAGGCGAGATGCGCCTGGACCGGCCAGGTGACCTCCCGAACGCTGATGTCCGCGACCCGGCGCTCGGGTCCGCCGAGAGGTGGAACGAGCGTGACCTGGTAACGGCTCCGGGACATCGGGCCGGGCGCGTTCCCGCGCAGGAAGGCGATCCAGCGGTCGTCCGGTGACCAGACGGGGTTCGACTCGCTCGCCGGATCCGTGGTCAGCCGGAGCGGCGAGCCCGAGCCGATCCTCTGCACGTAGACGTCCTCGTTGTCCTGCTTCGGCCCGTTCCACGAGTACGCCACCTCGTCGCCGTCGGGCGAGAGGGACGGATAGCGCTCCACTCCCGAGAACGTCGTGAGCGCGACCGCCCGGAGCGGCTCCGCGCTCGTGGGAGCGCGCCCCGCCCGCCAGGCGAAAAAAGCGGCGACGGCCAGCGCCGGCACGAGCGCGGCCCACTTCCATCGGCGCCACGGCGAAGTGGCTCTCGCCGCCGCCGGCGCCCCCGACTGTCCCGAAGCCGACTCCGCCTCCAGGTCTTCGAGCGCCACCTTCAGATCGGCCATGGTCTGGAAGCGGCGGGCCGGATCCTTGCGGAGGCAGCGGAGAATGGCCTTTTCGAGGTCCGGGGGCACCGCCGGAACGAGCTGACCGGGCGGCCGCGGATCCTCGTTCAGGATCTTCGTCAGCGTGGCGAGCCAGGAGTCGGCCACGAAAGGCCTGCGGCCCGTCACCATCTCGTAGAGAAGCGCACCGAAGCTGAAAACGTCGCTGCGCGTGTCGAGCTCGCGGCCCTCCGCCTGCTCCGGCGACATGTACGCGGCGGTGCCGACGACGACTCCCTGCTCGGTCAGCGGCCGCGCCGTCTGAGTCGGAGCCTCCGGCGACTGATCCGGCTGAATGAGCTTGGCGAGCCCGAAGTCCAGGACCTTCATGCGCCCGTCCCGTGTGAGCATCACGTTCGACGGCTTGATGTCGCGGTGCAGGATCCCCGCGGCATGAGCCCTGGCGAGAGCGTCGGCAACCTGTACGGCATATTTCAGCGCCCGAGCCAGCGGCATCCCTCCCGCGGGGATCAGCACGTCGAGCGTCTCCCCGTCGAGGTACTCCATCACGATGAAGTCCACGCCTTCGTGGGACCGAATGTCGTGAATCGTGACGATTCCGGGATGGTTCAGGGCGCTCGCGGCCCTCGCCTCCCGAACGAAGCGCTCTTTGCGGTCGGCGTCGCCCATCCGAGCGGGTGGCAGGACCTTGATCGCGACGAGACGGTTGAGGTGCGTGTCGCGGGCTTTGTAGACGACACCCATCCCGCCTTCCCCGAGCTTCGATTCGATGCGGTAGTGATCGAGCGTGCGGCCGATCATGGGGGGAGCATCAATTCTGGCCCGCGATACTAGTGGAATCCGTCCACGCGAAGGCGCCCGGGCGCAGGAGTCGCGGCGGGTCGACCGTCGCGTCGACGATCGTCGAGGGCGCGCCCCCCGGCGTCGCTCCGCCGTCGGCGAGCAGGTCGAGGTCGCCCCCCAGCCGGCGCTCGAGCTCGTCCGGATCGGCAATCGGAGGATGCCCGGAACGGTTGGC
>DASRPJ010000380.1:0-13028 GCA_035646435.1 Thermoanaerobaculia bacterium
GAAGCCGAACGACGCCACCGTGCCGGCGGTCAGGTTCTTCGACCGGAGCTTCCGGTAGTCCCGCGACCACGCCTCGGGGACGTGAATGAACTCGCGGAACGCGGTGACTTCGCCTCCCGAGACCGTCGTCCGATAGCGCACCGTCGCCGCGCCCATCCGGAGGTCGACTTTCTCGTCGACGAAGGTCCAGTCCGTCCGCTTCGGCCGCGTCACGGGCGTGACCTCGATCGATTTCAGGGCCGCCGCGGGGATCCCGATCCGCGCGAGAAAGGCGCTGGACAGCGCCCTCGCCGCTTCGCTCGTGAGCCGGGGGCCGGGGGCGTCCTCGCGGCGCACGGAGACGAAACCCGCGAGGTCGCCCCGCGGAGTGATCTCGACGCCCTCCTCCTCCTTGACCCCCGACCGGAACCACCGCATCTTCCAGCGCCAGACTTTCGCGTCCGTTCCGTAGAACCGGCTCGCGCCCTCGAGACCGAGCTCGCGCTCGAGATAGACCTTCGGCTCTTCCTCGAGGTCGAAACGACCGGCGAACCGGGACCCCGAAACGTCGCGGCCGAGACCGCGGAGGAACTTCTCGCCCGCCTCGCGAGCCTCCGACCGGTTGACCCGGAACTCGATCGACGCCTCCGGGAACGCGCGCTTGAAGAGGAGCGCCGTGATCCCGGCGCCCACGACCATGACGGCGAGACACGCGAGCAGGAAGCGCACGTCTTTGCGGTTCAGTTTCTCCATTCGCCCTCCGCTAGCCCGCGAGCACGCTTCCGCCGTTGACGTTCAGAACCTCACCCTGCACGTGCCGGGCGAGGTCGGAGACGAGGAAGAGAATCGCGGCGGCGACGTCCTCGGGCCGGCCGACCCGGCCGACGGGAATCGACCGCTCGATCTCCGCCCGCGCATCCGCGTCCCCGAGAGCGCCGGCGGTCATCTCGGTATCCACCCAGCCGGGCGCGACGCAGTTGACCCGGATCCCACGCGGACCGAGCTCCACCGCGAGCGACTTCGTGTAGGAGATGAGCGCCCCCTTCGAAGCGGCGTAGGCGGAGTGGCGCGCCTCTCCCCGCTGGGCGGCGGTCGACGAGACGAAGACGATCGAGCCCTTCTCCTTCTCGATCGGAGCGATGGCCACGTCCGTGAGCGCGAACGCGCCGCGGACGTTCACGGCGAACGTCCGGTCCCACGTGTCCAAGTCGCCCGCGCCCGCGCGGTCCTCCTCCCAGATCCCGGCGTTGTTGACGACGACGTCGAGCCGGCCCCATGCCGCCAGGACGTCCCGGACGAGCTGGCGCGCCTCCTCCGGCCGGGAGAGGTCGCCCGCGAGAGCGAGCGCCTCGCCTCCGGCGGAGCGGACCTGGCGGACGAACTCCTCCGCCCGCCGGTCGTCCGCGCGGTAGTTGACGGCGACTTTCGCGCCGGCTTCCGCGAGGAGCTCGGCCGTGGCGCGTCCGATCCCGCGGGAACCCCCGGTAACGAGGGCCGTGCGCGGAGAGAGATCGATCGTGACGGCCAAGCGTGCGTATCTTACGAGACGCCGTCAGGTCCCGGCGATCAGGTCGGCGACGTACGCCGTCAGGGTCTCGACGATCGGCGCGGAGTTCTTCATTTTCACGTCGACGTCTGCGGCCCGCGCCAGGGCGCGCGCGAGCTCCCTCTCGTCGAAGCGGGTCGCACGTCCGGCCGCTTTCAGAAAGGGGTAACCGGCGGCGCGCCCTCCGAACGGCGACTTGCCGAACGGGGCGACCGGCTCCTCGAGGAACGGCGCGACGCGGGCCTGGTAATCGGGCCAGCGCATGTCCGGACGGAACGCGGGAGCGCCTCGCTCGGAAAGGCGCGAGCGCACGAGGAGCATCCGCCGGATCTCGTCGGTCAGCATCGCGAGAAAGATCTGCGGCCAGCCGCCGTCGTTCGGGTCGATGGTCCGGTTTCCGGCGCGCACGAGCCGCCCGGAGAAGAGCCGGTCGAGGCGCGCGAGGGCGTCCCCGGCGTCGCGCTTCCCGAGCGAATCGAAGAACGCGTAAACGTCCTCGGACTCTTCGTCCGCGATCTGGTCTCCGACGTCCGCGGTCTGGATGCGGCCCCCCTCACCCGCCCAGTCGAGGAGCTTGTCGAGCTCCGCGGCGAACGCGGAGGGGTCGACGTCGGTCGAGGCGACGAGCCGCCCGATCGCCGCGTCTTCGATCTTCACGTCGCGCTCCTTCGCGCGGGCGCGCGCGAAGCGCTGGAGCGCGGCGGCGATCTCCTGCCGCTTGTCCCCCATCCGGACTTCGAGGACGAGACCCTTCCGCGCGACCTCCGCGAGGAGGTCGGAGCCCTTCGGGGGGGCCGACGCGGTGACGAGCGCGACGAGCCCGTCGTTCGGCCGTGCGAGCAGGAGCCGGAGCGCGGAAACGAGGGTCGCGCCCTCGCCCCCCTTCTCCTCCGGGAGCTCGGCGAGTATCTCCGTGAGCGGCTCCTCGAGCTCCTTTTTTCGAACCTTCCGGGTCACGGCGGCCGCGGCCTGCGCCGGATCCCCGTCCACGGTCACGTCGAGCGACGCGAGCACGCGCCGGACGTGTCGGAACGCCTCCCGTTTTCCGGCGGCGGTGCCGCGGGCCCAGGCGTCGATCCCTTTCTCGAGAAGGTCTCCGGGCGACTCCGCTCCGAGGACCCGGGAGAGGTCGGCTTCGACGAGCCTCCGCGGCGAGAAGAGCGAACGGTTGAGGAGAGCCTCCGCGACCGAGCCGGGAGGAGCGTCCTCGTCGAATCGCAGGACCTCGACCTCGCCCTCCCCGAGACGTCCGCGAATCCGCTCGGCCGCCTCCTCCACGAAGAAGGGAATGTCGCCGAGCACGGCGACGACCGACGGCGCCTCGTCGAACGCGGGGATCGCGTCGTCGGCGAATTCTTTTTTCGACACCGCGGAGATCCTACGTCTTCCGCCTCCCGGCTACCGGCTCCCGACCCCCGATGGCCGGATCGGCGGCTTCTCCGGGTCGTCCTCGCCCGGGATGAAGATCGGGTCCTGCGAGCGGTTGTCGATCACCGCCGCGTAGCTGAAGATCGGGAAGAGCTCGCTTCCCTCGACGAGCACGTAGGCGCTTTCCACGGACGCCGCGGTGACCCCGAGAAACGAAAAAATGTCGTTGACCTGGAACGCTTCGCGCTTCCCGAAGGAGCGGGTCGCGATGCCGAGAAGGCTTCCGTTCCCGTCGAAGAGCCGGTACGTGATCACCTGCGGGTCCGCGTCGTTGAAGACGCCGACGTTCACCCGCGAGTCGCCCGAGCGCGCGAGCCCGTTCAGCACCTGCGCGGGCGACGCGCGGTCGGGCACCATTCCGGGGACGAACATCCCGAACGTCGGCTCCGAGCGGGCCGGCGTGTAGAGCCGGCTCGTGACGACGATCGGTTCTTCGCTCACGAACTCGACCGCTCCTCCGGTGCCGGGCGCGCCGAAGAACGTCCCGACGACGTCGTCGAGCACGACCGTCTGCCGCGGCGCGATCAGCACCTCGCGCTGCGCAATTCCGCACGCCCCCGTGAAACACACGTATCGGACCGTGACGGCGGCGAAAGCGGTCGACGACGCGTTCCACACACGGACGTCGGTCTGGAAGAAGGTCCCGCCGATCCCGCGCAGAGACGCGGCCGCGGGGAGCGTGACTTTCGAAACGGCGAGCCCGGCCGCGTCCTCGCCCGGGATGTAGAACGGGTCGGCGGACCGGTTGTCGATCACCGATGCGTAGGCGAACAGCGGGTGGACCCGGTCGCCCGAGACGACGCACGTGAAGTCGCGGACGTCGCCGGCAATGTCCAACCGGCGGAAGATCTCGGCGTCGTTGATCTGTAGCGGGCGGCGTGGCCCCACCGTGTCGAAAAACTGCCCGAGCAGGGCGCCGGTCGCCGCGAAGAACGTGAACACGAGGGGCTGCGCCACGTCGTTGGGGTTGTAGACGCCCACGTTCGTCCGGTACCCGGTGACGGGGTCCGCGGAGTGGGAGAGAGACGTCAGCACCGCGGACTCGTGCGCGTCGTCCTCCTTCAGGCCCCCGACGTACATACCGATCGTCGGCTCCCCGCGAGCCGGCGAGTAGAGGCGGCTCGTGACGACGATCAGGGAGCGGCTCTCGAACTCGATGGCCCCGAACGTCTCCGGCGCCCCGAACAGGGTCCCGACGATGTCCGGGAACGCGCGGACCTGGCGCGGCGGGATCGTGAACGTCTGGACCGCATCGCCGCAGCTTCCGCCGGCGCACCGGTACGTCGCCGTGACGGTCGTCTCGCTCTCGCCGGAGCCGTTGAAGACCCAGACGTCGGAGTGGAAGAACGCGGGCGGCACGCCGTGGAGCGAGGCGGCCGCGGGAAGCGTGACGAGGAAGTCGGCGCGGGCCTCACCGCTGAAGAGCAGAAGGACGAGAAGGCCGGCACCGATCTGCAACCGGCGGCCACGGATTAGCGCGTGCACGTCGGGGAAGAGAGCAAGAGCCGCGCCCACCCCAGGTCTTAGGGATTTGCGCCGAGGGCGAGCGTCAGCGTGCTGTCCTCTCGAATCGTGGCGAGCAGACCCCAGAGGAGTCCGGCTCCGCCGACCTTGGTGAGCCGAACGTGCCCACCGCGCAGCTCGCCGACGCCCGATCGTCCGACGATGTCGGTCAAGAAGAGGGTCGCAGCAGAGTTCAGGACGACCGTCTCGCTCCCGAGGAGGTCCCCCGCCGCCGAGAAAATTTCGACGAGCACGGTCATCGAACCCTCGGAGCGAAGGAGGTTCGTCAGGACGAGATTGCTGCGGGCGCCGGCGGCGCTCTTTTCCGCTCCCGGAAAGGAGAGCACGCTCGGATCGAGCGCGGCGATTGTCGAATAACGCACGGCCGGCAGGTCCGCGGAGAGCATCGGGTTTTCGCGGTTCACGATGCGCGTCTTGACGGTCGGGAGGTCGAAGCCGCTCGGCGAGATGGACCACGTCTCGATCGCCGAAAAGCGAAGGACTCCGCTCGCAAAACGCTCGGCTGCACCGAACGCGGGAAGGAACAGAGTGGGCCGCGCGCAGGACGCGCCCAGACAGGGGCCGGGGAACGGTCCGAAGGGGCTGTACGTCAAACCGACCGAGTACGACCGCGGATTCGAGAACTGAAACTCGGTATCCCAGGGACCTGGTCCCGGCACGCCCGGGCCGGATGGTCCCGTGTTTCCCGCACCGACGACGACGACGTGATCCGCTTCCGAGATCGCGATCTTGTTCGCCGCCGTCTCCGCCACGAAGAACCTGGGGGGTCCGAAGAAGACGTTAGGCATGTCGATTCCGGTCGGACCGCTCGAGGGAGTCGGCAGGAGGAACTCACGCACGGCGCCATCCGGCGTTATCCGACCGACGCGGCCGGCTGCCCTTTCGGTGAACCACGCACCGCCCGAGACGTCGCGGGTGATTCCCCAGGGCTCGCTGCTCGGATCGGGAAGGGGGTACTCGACGATCGATCCGTCCGGTGAAACCCGGCCGATCTTTCCGGCGTTCGACTCCGTGAACCAGAGATTCCCGCCGGAGTAGACGATCTCGACGGGCCCGCTGTTCGGGGTGGGAATTGAAAACTCGGTAATCGTCCCGGTGGCGGGGTCGAGTCTCCCGATCTTGTTCGCGCGGAACTCGGTGAACCACACCTGATCGGTGGTGCGGTCGAAAGCGATGCCCCACGGACCGCTCCCCGGAGTTGGAACGGAGAACTCCGTGATCGTTCCGTCGTCGGCCGCTCTCCCGATTTTGTTCCCTTCGAACTCGGTGAACCAGGCAATGCCGCGCTGGGACGGACGTTCGATGCCGTGGACGATCCCGCGAGGCTCGCTGTTCGGCGTCGGAATCGCAATGTCCGGCAGAAACGTGACCGACGGGAGCTCCGGGATGAAATCGCCGTTCGGCAGGTAGCGCAGCCGCCCGATTCGATTCGCTCGCGACTCCGTGAACCAGAATTCGAATCCAGCAAAGCCGGACGGCGAGCTCGCCGCCTGCACGTACGCAATGGCCATGGGACCGCTGTTCGGTGTGGGGATCGGATATTCCTCGACGGCGTCCGGTAACACCAAACCGATCTTGTTTCCCTCGAGCTCCGTGAAGAGCACGGCTGCGCCCTGGGGGGCTTGCGCGACATCCGTCGGGGCACTCGCAGGCGTCGGAATCGCAACCTCCCGAAAAAACAGTTCCTGGGCGAGGGCTTGCGCCGCGAACAGCAGTGAAATCGTGGCGATCGACGTTCTTCGGGACATCGAGACCTCCCGGGAGGGCGGCTGCAAGAAGCCGGCCTCAGAAACGTTCAGAAACGCGGACCGATCGTGCGGGAAGGCGGCCGCCGAGGTACGGTCGAGATGACGGAGCGATTCGGAAGAAATGTGAAGTCGAAAACACCCCTCCCATCCGTTCCGGCATGGAGAGTCGTACCGCGACCGTCTATCGCGAGGGAAACCACGTAGAGATTCGCCAACCCGTCGTTGAGAGGTGTCCAGGAGGCGCCGCCGCTCCGGCTTTGGAACACCCCGCTCCCGAGAGTCGCGGCGAAGAGCCGGTTCGGATCCACCGGGTCGAGGGCGATCTCCCGGACATCCGGGTTCGTGAGCCCGGTGGAGACCGACTCCCAGGTGGCACCGCCATCCCGGCTTCGGAAGACGCCTTGCCCGAGAGTCGCAGCGTAAAGAGTGGAGCTCGCAACCGGATGGATCTGAAGGTCCGAGATGGGAATCTCCGGCAACCCTGTGGCCGTCCACGCTAGTCCGCCGCTGGTGCTCTTGTAGACCCCTGCGTCGGTTCCCGCGAAAACGGCGCCGTCTCGCGGGGCGACAGCGAGCGTTCGGATGGATCGCCCCGCGGCCGAGTCCGCGAAGCCCGTGCTGGAGAACGCCCAGCTCTGCCCGCCATCGGAGCTTCGGAAGACTCCACCGACCGGCCGGTTTCGCAGGGCGCAGCAGGCCATGCCGGCATAGACCGTACCCGTCCCGGGATCGACGGCAAGCGACAGGATGATGGTGAATTGGACCTCGGGGTGCTGGAGGGTCGTCTGAACCCAGTTTCTTCCGCCGTCCATGCTCTTCGAGACGCCGAACCCCCCCGCGAACATGACCTCCGGGTTGGAGCGATCGAAATCGATCGCGTTCACGCCCACGCTCAGAATCCCTTCGGCCGATGGCGCCCAGGTCTCGCCGTCGTCCGGACGCTGGAAGATCGCGGGCTGCGAAGTCGTGCCCGCAAAGACGGTCGAGATGCGCAACGGATGCGTCTCGATCACGGGAACGGTCAGTGTGCTCAGTCCCCGGTTGATCGCGTTCCAGCTGTTCGCGGAGTCCGTGCTCTTGAAGGCGCCGTCCAAAGAGTGCCCGGCGTAGACGGTGCCGGAATCGGAAGGATCAACCGCCACCGTCACGGAGAGGAAGTCCGTTCCGACCCGAACGCTCGTCCAGCTACCCCCGGCGTCGAAAGATCGGATCACGCCGCCATGTGTTCCCGCGTAGATCCGATCCGGCTCGGAGGGAGAGACGGCAATCGAGAGAATGGACGAGTTGCGAATCTCGCCATCACCGAGAGGCGCCCAGGTCCTTCCGGAGTCGCTGCTCCGGAAGATCCCGTGACTCGAGGTGCCGGCGTAGACCACCGAAGAATCCCCCGGTTTCAGCTCGATGTCGTAGACGAACGTGATGGACGGACCGAGCTCCGACGGAGTCCACGTCACTCCGCCGTTGATCGTCTTGAACAAATTGTTCCCCGACGTCCCCGCGGTCCCCGCGTAGATAACGTTGCCATCCTTCGGATCCAGTTCCAGAGTCAGGGTCTGTTTCTCGAGGCTCGTCGGAAACCAGGAGCTTCCGCCGTTGACGGACTTGAAGACCCCCTGCACCGTCGCCGCGTAGAGGGTCGAAGGATCGAATGGATCGATTGCCAGATCAGTCACCAGCTCCGCGCAGCAGTTCGGCGCAAGCGGAATATCGGGCAGCCGGGTCCAGCTCTCTCCTCCGTTCACGCTCCGCAGAACGGGGCCGTACCGGATCGCCGCGTAGAGAACATCCGGGGAAATTGGATCAAAAGCCAGGGCCAGGATGATCGCCGGCAAATCGGGCATCCCCTCGCTCGAGTCGAACCACGAGGCCCCTTCGTTCACGCTCTTGAAGACGCCTCGATGCGTGCCGGCGAAAAGATTCGAGGGATGGTGTGGATCGATCTCGAGCTCGGCGATATTTGCCTGATAAGGCCCCCGGCTGGTCCAGCGGTCACTCCCCGCACGAACCGGAAGGGGAACTGCGCAGAGGAGGAGCAGCGCCCCAGACACGAACCGAGACGATCGAAAAAAGGAGACCATTCGGAGCCGGAGCGTGAAACCCAAGAGACGACCTCCTCGAATGGGACACCGAGCCCAGCCGGTATACGGCCCCCAACGAGGATGTGTCCGCCAGCATTCCGCGCGGGCGCCACGTCCGCGGGAGTCGTTCTTGGCGCGTAATCGCGCTAAGAGCTCGGTTACCCTTCGAGCAGCCCCTTCTCGGAGAGCTCCTGGCAGTCGACGCAGTACGGCGTCCAGGGCACGGCGGTCAGCCGCTTGTCGCTCATCACGACGCCGCAGTTGTCGCACGTGCCGTAAACGCCGTCGTCGATGCGATTCAGGGCCTGGTCGATCTGGAGGATCACGGTCCGCTCGGCGTCGGTCAGGGAGTAGAGGAACTCCCGCGTGTAAGAGGAGACCGCCTTGTCGGCGATGTCCTGCGTGGACTCCTCGGTCGTCTCCTCTTCGGCGCTGCGCGCCTTCGCGAGCTCCGCGGAGAGAATGACCTTCTTCTCCTCGAGCATCTTGCGGTACTTCTCGATCTCGCGCTTGGTGCGTTTCGGTGCGCGAGCGGCGCTCGTCGGCATTCCGTGTCTCCTTTTGCCCCAGTCCGTCGCCGGGGCCGTTTTTCAAAACGCGCGATGATACTCGATTCCCGCTCCCGGGCTCGGGTCGTCCGTCACATCGGTCGGACGGGCACTCAGCAAACTCAGTGCCCGATCCGGTTATTTCCTCGGAGGTTTCTCCTTCGCCTTTCGGCCGGGCGCCTCCCGGCCGCGCGCGCGCTCCCACAGGAACTTCCGCGACACGCCGAGGCGCTTCGCCGCGAGCGTGCGATTCCCGCCCGCGCGCCGGAGGCACTCGTCGATGTACGCGTTCGTCAGCTGCTTCAGCGTCCACCGGCGCTCCACGGCCAAGCCGAGCAGTGATTCGGTCGATCCGAGCGCTCCGAAGGGGAGGTCGGCCGCCGACACGATCGGACCGTCGGCCGTCAGCACGGCCTTCTCCACGACGTGAAAGAGCTCGCGCACGTTTCCCGGCCAGGGATGGCGGGCGAGGAGCTCCTCCGCGTCGCCCGAGAACCGCTTCGCGGGACGGCCGTAGGCCTTCGCCGCGTCGCGGAGGCCGCGGCGAGCGAGCGGAAGGATGTCTTCCGGACGGTCCGAGAGCCTCGGGAGGGAGACGGAGACGACGTCGATCCGGTAGAAGAAGTCGTCCCGGAACGCCTTCTCGCGCACGAGCGCGGAGAGGTCGCGGCGCGAGGAGACGATGAGACGCGCTCGGAACGTGTGGACGACGACGCCGCCCAGCCGCCGGAAGGTGCGGTCCTGCAGGACGCGGAGGAATTTCGCCTGCGCCGCGAGCGAGAGCGAGGACACCTCGTCCAAGTACACCGTGCCTTCCGCGGCGACTTCGAGCAGGCCCCGCTTGCCCGAGACGGCCCCCGTGAACGCGCCTCGCTCGTGCCCGAAGAGCTCGCTCTCCATCAGCTCGTCGGAGAGGTTGGCGGCCTCCACTTTCACGAACGGCCGGCTGCGGCGGTTGGAGGCGTCATGGATCGCGCGGGCGAGGCGGTCCTTCCCGGTCCCGCTGTCGCCCTGGATGAGTATGGTCGTCGGGAGGTCGATCGCCCGCTCGAGAAGCGCGATCTCGCGGGCGAGCGAGCGGCTGCGCGTCGGAAAGAGGGACTTGAGAGCCGGCCGCCTTCCGACAGGCCGCTCGGGCGCTTCCGGCGGTCCCCCGCGAGGAGAGCTCAGGACGACGCGGCGAAGCGGCCGGTCTCGTTCTCCGCGTCGCCCCAGAGCCGCTCGAGGGCGTAGAAGCGGCGCGCCTCTTCCTGGAAGATGTGGAAGACGACGTCCCCGTAGTCCATCAGGACCCAGTTTGCGGTCTGGAGACCTTCGACCGAGAGCGCCGGCCCGAGCCGTTCCGTGATCGCGTCCGCAATGGCCCGCGCCTGCCGGTCGGAGCTCGCGGTCGACAGCACGAAATAGTCGGCCATCGTCGTCAGCTCGGTGAGATTGAAGACCAGAACGGCGGATGCTTTCCGGTCGAGCGCGGCGGTCAGACCTTCCCGGACTTTTTCCTGCGAGGTGTGGTCCGCCGTCAACCTTGGACCCCGCGATAAAGACGATGCTTCGTAATGTACTCCCCGACCGGTTCCGGGACCCGGCCGGCGGGGCTCTCTCCCCTCGCGAGGCCGTCTCTCAGCTCCGTCGAGGAGATTTTAAACGACCCGCCGTCGAAAACCTCCAGGCGATTTTCGAGGCCGGCGACCTGCGGGAGGCGGAGTCGCTCTCCGATGAACGGCTCCCGGTGGAAAGCGGCGATCCGCGCGAGCCGCACGATCTCCTCCGGCTCTTTCCACCTTTCCAGCCCGTGAAGCGCGTCCGTGCCCATCAGCAACCAGAGCTCGTCTCGCAAAAACCGCGCCGACAGGGCGCGAAGCGTATCGACCGTGTACGAGGGGGGCTCCCGATCGAGCTCCTCGAAGGAGAGGGTCCAGTCGGCGCGGCCCTGGAGCGCGAGCCCGAGCATCGCGACCCGGTGCCGGGCGTCCGTCGGAGGCGCGCCCTTGTGGGGAGAGATCCGCGCGGGAATCCAGATCACCCGCTCGAGGCCGTGGAGCTCGGCCGCGCGCGCCACCGGCAGGACGTGCCCGTTGTGAACGGGGTCGAACGTTCCACCGAAGACGCCGACGCGACCCACGGCCTACGTCTCCCGACTCATGTTGGCGAAGAAGTGGTGGACGAGCGGCTCGAGCCCCTCGTGCGTGACCGCCGAGATCGCGAAGAAGGGGATGCCTCGGCTGGCCGCGGCCCGCCGGATCGATTCCGGGCGTTCCGGGTCGGACACCGCGTCCAGCTTGGAGGCGACGAGAACCCGGGGACGCGCCGCGACCTCGGGAGAGAACTCCGTGAGCTCCCCTTCGAGGACGGCCACCTCCTTCTCTGCGTCCCCCTCGCCGGAAGCGTCCACGAGGTGGCAGAGGAGGCGGCAGCGCTCGACGTGCTTCAGGAACCGGATCCCCAGGCCCGCCCCGCGGTGCGCCCCTTCGATCAGACCCGGGATGTCCGCGACGACGAGCGTCCGGCTGTCGTCGCCGGCGACGACGCCGAGGTTCGGGACGAGCGTCGTGAACGGGTAGTCGGCGATCTTCGGCTTCGCGGCGGAGATCGCCGAGATCAGCGTCGACTTGCCCGCGTTCGGGAGGCCGATGATCGCGACATCCGCGAGAAGCTTCAGCTCGATCGCGAGCCGCCGCTCCTCTCCGGCGAGCCCGGGCTTGGCGAAGCGCGGCGCCTGGCGCGTGGGCGTTGCGAAGTGCTGGTTCCCCCACCCTCCGTTGCCCCCCCTGGCGAGCAGGACCTTCTGTCCCGCCGAGAGCAGGTCGGCGATGGGCTCGTTCGTCTCCGCGTCCTTGACCAGGGTGCCGAGCGGGAGGGGGACCGTTACGTCCTCGCCGGAGCGGCCGTGACGGTTCGAGCCCATCCCGTGCGCGCCGCGCGCCGCGCGGAACGTGTTCTGGTGGCGGAGGTGGTACAGGGTGGTGAGCGCCGGGTCCGCGACCGCCCAGACGGAGCCGCCGTGGCCGCCGTCCCCCCCGGAAGGGCCGCCGTGCGGGACGAACTTCTCGCGCCGAAACGCGATGCAGCCGTTGCCGCCGTCGCCGGCCTTGACGTGGATTTCCGCGGTGTCGATGAACAAGGAACGCTGTCAGTGTCGGCCGTCAGCCATCCGCTGACGGCTGACAGCGGAAGGCCGAGAGCTAGGTGCCGACCGGCTCCACCGAGATGAATCGGCCATCGCGCCCGCGGTCCCGGAAACGCACCGTGCCGGCGATTCGGGCGTAGAGGGTGTCGTCCTTGCCCCGGCCGACGTTGACGCCCGGGTAGAAGCGCGTCCCGCGCTGCCGGACGAGAATGGATCCGCCCGTCACGACCTCGCCCGCGAAGCGCTTGACGCCGAGCCTCTGGGAGTTCGAGTCGCGCCCGTTGCGGGAAGAGCCCTGTCCCTTCTTGTGTGCCATGGCTTAGCCCTCGATCGAGTCGATCCGGATTTCGAGCATCGTCTGGCGGTGCCCCTTCGTCCGGCGGTACTGCTTGCGCCTCTTCTTCTTGAAAACGAGAACCTTCCGGTTGCGGACTTCGCCGAGGACCGTCGCCTTGACCGAGACCTTGCCGAGGTCGTCTTTGCCCGTCCGGACCGAGTCCCCGGAGACGAGCACGAGGTCCGAAAGCGTGAGCTCCTCCCCCTTGGACGGCGTCTCGCCGGCGGGCCGCTCGACGCGAACGACGTCGCCCGCCGAAACCTTCATCTGCTTGCCGCCGGAGCGGAGGATGGCGTACATGAAACCTCCCGAAAGGAACGGGGAATCATACGTTTTCGAGCCGGAAAGTCAAGGTGGGGACCGCGCCCGCGCATTCCCGAGCCGCCACCCCTCTCGTTCCGAGACTCCTCTCCTCTTGTCCGTCCTTGTCCGTCCGGGGCCCTCTCTTCCTTGTCATTCCGAGGAGCGCAGCGACGAGGAATCTGGTTCCCTTTCCGAAAGGGACACGGATCCTTCGCTTCGCTCAGGATGACGGCGAGAGCGAAGGGCTCAGGATGACAGCGGGGCGAAGAGCTCAGACGATATGGAAAGACCGGCTCGCGAACGCAAAATCGCGGGTTAGTACGGCGTACCAGAGCCGCATGCGAAAGGAGCCGGTCATGAAGGAAGGTATCAGCTACGTTGGCATGGATGTGGGCAAGGCGAGTCTGTCG
>DASRPJ010000381.1:0-2860 GCA_035646435.1 Thermoanaerobaculia bacterium
TCGAAGGGGCCGTACTCCGGCCGACGCCGCGATCGGGCCGCCTCCCGCGCCCGGGCGAGAGCGGGGAATCCGTGCGCGAGCGTGGAGGCCCCGTGGAGGCGCAGCACTTTCCGGCGCGCCTCGGAAGCGTTCAGGGCCGGACCCCCTTCGCCCGGAACACCGAGCTTCGTGACCCGCAGGGAGGCGGGACGCCTTTCCCCGCCGTAGTCGGCGGTCTCGACCGGCCGCCCTTCGGAGGCGTCCACCGCACGGGTGAAGAGCTGGGAGGGAGTCCTCTCGCGGTCGAGGCTCGCGTCGCGGCGCGCGGCGACGAGCGTGAGGCGCCGGGCGGCCGCGTCGGCGCACGCCGCGAAGACGAACCGTTCTTCGTCCGGCCGCGGAAAAACTTTCTGGGTGAGCGGCCGCGCGGTGACGTTCGCCAGCTCCTCCCGCTCCTCGTCGAAGAGCAGCGGGTCCGGCCGGGCGATCGCAGGAAACTTGCGTTCGACGAGACCGGGAACGAGGACGTGATCGAACGAGAGGCCCCGGACGGCCATCGCGGAGAGGATCACCACGCCGTCCCGGCCGAGCCGCCCGCCGGGCACCCGCTGCCTCGCGAGGGCAGAGACGAACGTCTCGAGCGCGACCTCTCGCCCGACCCTATCCCCCGACGAGTCGAGGGACGCGACGGAGTCGGCGGCCGACGTGATCTCTTCCGGCGCCTCGGCCGGGCCGAAGAGCCGGGCGATGCGGCGGCGGAGCTCTTCGCCCCACGCGGCCCACGGGAGGAGCTCGTCGCTCCAGGCCGTCGCCGAGTCGCGAACCGCCGCCCACGACTCGGCGAGGCGCATCGACGCCAGGCGCCCCTGTTCGGTTCGCGCGAGGCTGCCCGACCTCCGATCGGCGTCGTCCGCGCCCTCTTCCTCAGGCCGCGCGTGAGTGAGCCTCTCCGTGCCCCGGTTCCAGTCGTCGGCTCCCCGCACGATTCCGGCCTGGCTCGCGAGAAGGCGAAATAGCGCGGCGTCCGAGCCGCCCCGAGCCGTCTCGACGAGCTCCAGCACGTCGAGGACGTCTTCGCGACGGAAGCCGTCCGGCTCGACCGAAAGCCAAGAGCGGACCGCCCGTCCCGCGGCCGATTCGGAACCGGTCTCACCGGCGAGCCGAAACGCCGGTATGCCGGCGCGGGCGAGCTCCGCGAGGAATCGCGGGCCGTCGGACTCCTCCTGGCGCAGGATGACGGCCGTTTTTCCGAGCGCGATTCCGTCGGCGTGCGACAGGAGGATTTCCCGCGCGACTTCGCGCGCTTCATCCGTGTCGTCGGCGGCGGAAACGAGGCGGAGAGTTCCGTCAGCCGTCAGCGGGACGTTTCCCGGAGCCCCGGCGAGCCGCCGAAACCACTCGTCCTTCGACGTGGCAGCGGCGGGGAGGACCGCGGTTGTCGGCGTTCCGAGAATGGCCGCCAGGAATCCACGAATGCGATCCGCAAAGCGACCGAGCTCGCCGTCGAAGTCGGGAAGGAAGACCTCGAGCGGACGGGATTTCGCGAGGGCGGCGAGAAGGTCGCGCTGGAGGCCGGTCAGATCGTAGAAGCCGAAGACGAGGAGCGGCTCATCCGAGGGCGCTGACGCGTTGCGCGCCGCCGACCGGAAGACCGCGACGTCGTCGGCGAACGCGTCGAGTCGTCGGGAGACATCGGAGTAAACCCTCGCGAACGATTGGAGCGCATCACGCCGGCCCGGATCTGCGGTTGCGGCGGCCCACGTCGAGAAGGCCGCCGCGGAAACACCGGCATCGCGCAGGTCGCGGACGGTCGACTCGACCGACCGCAGGAAGCCGGGTCGCTGCAGCAGGCCGCGGAAGGGGCTTTCGCCGGGCTCTCCCCCGACGGCCGCCGCGACCGCCGCGAAGAGAATTCCGGCGGGTGCGGGTTTTCCGGGAACGTCGCCGGCCGTGGCGCGCGCGACGTCGAGAAACGTCGAGAACCGGACGTTCGCGTGGCCTGCTCGGCCCTGGGATCGGTCGATCCACTCGGCGAGCCGGCGCCGCAGATCCACGCCAAGCCAGTTCGAGGGAACGACGACCTCGACGCGGCGGAAGGGGTCGTCCGCCTGAAGGCGCGCGATCGACTCGAAGAGCTCCGTCGCAAGCGCGGAAAAAGGCCCCCGCACGAAGCGTTGCACAGGGCGCGCGGACGGCGCTGCCGTGGGGCTTTCGTCGGGGAAGAGAGGGAGCGCCGAAGTCACCGCGCGAGGTTATCGCGCGGCAGCGCCAAACGTTGTCCGAGCGGATTACGAGCTCGCGACCCCCGGATCCCCCGGCGGAGGCTTCTCCTCCTCGCCGCGCACTTCCCGGCGGGTGGGGCCCTCGAACTCCTCCATCTGGTCGACCATGTCTTCCTTTTCGTCCTCGGTCATACCCGCGTCGGCGGGTCGCTGCGGCTGCTTGGTGTCGGGCATCGGGCCTCCTGTCGTGCTCATCAATTCAATTCGCGGGCCAGGGTCTGACCTGAATTCAGCCCTGACCTGAATTCAGGCCTGACCCCAATTCTTGGCCTGACCCCAATTCTTGGCCCCGGTAAGATGACCCCGGGGGAGCCCACTCCGCACCGGAACGGGCGGCGGACGGCTGAGAGTCCTCGAAGAGGAGACCCCGTGAACCTGACGCGGGTAATGCCGCCGTAGGGAGGTAACGATGAGCACTCGTCCCGAAACAGTCCCCTCCAACCGGGTCGCCAGCCGTGAGCCCCTGCCCGGATCCCGGAAGGTCTACGTGCCCGGGCCGCAGGGGACACGGGTCCCGTTCCGTGAGATCCCCCTCCACCCGACGAAGGGGCTCCGCGGCGAGGTCGAGTTGAATGCTCCGCTGCGCGTCTACGACACGT
>DASRPJ010000382.1:0-3307 GCA_035646435.1 Thermoanaerobaculia bacterium
CTCGCGAAGAAGAGCGGCACGATCTACTGCCCGACGCTGACCGTTGAAGGCGGGTACGCTCGCTTCGCCTCGGCGATTCTCTCGAAGAAGGCCCTTCCGGCGCCCGACGACCCCAACGGCTGCGTGGACGGGGAGACGCTCGCGAAACTGGCGCAGACCTCACGTCTCGGTGCGCCGCAGCGCCTGGGCCCGTCCGCCCAATCGCCCGGGGAGCGGATTACCGAGCAGGAGCGGGTCGCAGCGGCGAATCTGAAGCGCGTCGCGGCCGCAGGGATCCCGATCGCGATGGGCACCGACGCGGGCAACCCGCTCACGCTGCATGGCCCCTCGGTGTATGCCGAGATGGAGGCGATGCAGGCGGCCGGCATGACGCCGACGCAGGTCCTCGTCGCCGCGACGCGCGGCGGCGCGATGGCGATGGGCCTCGAAAAAGAGATCGGGACCGTCGAGAAGGGGAAGTCGGCCGACCTTCTCGTCATCGCCGGCGACCCGACCGCGGACGCCGCGAATCTGCGGAAAGTGCGCTACGTCGTGCGTGGCGGCGTCGTCCGCTCGATCGAGGAGCTGAAGGCGACCGTGGCCGCCGGGAAGTAGGGTCAGGCCTGAATTCAGCTTTTCAGGCCTGACCCTATTTCTTCAAGCCGGCGGTCCAGTTCAACACCACGTTGATCGGTGAGGCGCCCGCCTCGGCCAGAAGCGCGGCGACGAGGAAGCGCTGCCCGTCTGCGGTCGGTACGTAATACCTCCAGTAGGCCGGCACCGAAGGCGGGAAGTTCGCACTGAAAAGGGCAACCGGCGGCAGAGCTTCGAAGCCCTCGGCGACTCGGACCCCGACGCTCATGAACGTCTGGTCGGGCGCGACGTAGAAGAGCTCCCTTCCGTCCGCGCTCCACGTCGGCTGCATGCCGCCGTTCGTCGAGATCTGCCACCGGCCTCTCTTCCGGGGAAACTCGGTTACGTAGGTCTCGAACCGCCCTGACTCGTCCGAGGCGTACGCCATCCATCGTCCGTCCGCCGAGATCGTGCCCTGCACCTCCGTGAATCGCGAGTCGAGGAACGGGGACGCCTTCCCGCCGCCGGTCGGGGCCGTCCACAGGTCCCAGGCTTTTCCGCCGAACGTGTGGTAGACGATGAAGCGTCCGTCGCGCGACCAGTCGGTCGGAAACTTGTCTGCGGCGGTCCCGACGACGAGCCGGCCCTCGCCGGCGCCGCCGGCCGGTTTCTCGTACAGGTCGAGGAGCCCTCGAGACCCGGAAGCGTAGAGAATTCGCGCGCCGTCCGGCGACCAGATCGGAGCACGGTCGTTCGCGGGGTCGAACGTGAACCGCGACCAGGCGGCGCGCCCGGAGTCGAAGAGCCAGATGTCGGTGTCGGCCTTCGACCCCTCGCGCATCGAGACGGCGATTCTCTTCTCGTCCGGCGAGAGATCGGGAGTGCTGTAGTCGCCGGCGGGGCCGACGGTGCCGAGCCGCTTCCCGGAACGGTCCAGCCAGACGAGCTCGCGGCCGTGGAGATGCGTCGACGAGTACGCCAGCAGACCGTTGGCCGAGACGGCGATCGGGGCATAGCCGGGCGGAGCTCCGGAGGGAACCGATTCGGCGACCCGTTGTGGCGGGCCCCGCACGGTCGCTCGCTTCTCGTCGAACGAGTACGCGACCAGCATTCCGTGCTGCACCGTCAGCAGGTAGCCGGGGGGCGAGTAGACGGCCAGGCCCTCGGACTTCACGATCGACCGCGCGTCGAGAGAACCGAGCGAGGCGACGGAGATTCCCTGGTGATCGCGCCGACTCCCGCGAGCGAAGAAGATGAACCGCCGGCCGTCGGGAAGAAAACTGGGATAGCGATGAGAGGTTTCCCCGCGCGAAGGGCTCAGTCTCGTCGCCGGCGCCGGCTCTCCTCCGCTGTCGGGGACTCGAAAAAGAGGCGAGGCGGCGGTGTCCGAGAAGACGATGACCCCCTCTTCACTCCACGTGCCGCCGCGTCCCCCTGCCGTGTCGCAGATCTTCTGCGGAGCTCCGCCCGAAGCTTCCACTCTCTTGAGACTCGTCGGCGTGAAGAACCCGATGGAACGGGAATCGGGCGACCAGAAGGGGTGCGCGGCATTCTCGGTGCCCGCCACCGCGACCGCGGTGAGGCTGTCGAGCGGTCTCACCCAGAGAAGCGGCTGCGACCCCGGGGCGGAGGCCACGAACGCCAGAGCCCGCCCGTCGGGGGAAATCGCAAACTGCGTCGAGGCAAACTCTCCGGGAGGGGTGAAGATCGTCTTCTCCGGAGGAAGGACGGACAAGCGCATGACGCGCGTCGGCTCGGACGGCCGGCGCCAGTCGCGAACGAGGAGCGCAGTCAGACCTGCCGTCGCGAGTGCGGCCACGATCCAAGGAACGACACGCATGGTTCGGGAGCGTCGCGTGGCGACGGGCGGCGCCGCGACGGCGGTGGACCCGCCTTCCTGGATCCACCGGAGCTGCACGGCCACGTCGTGCGCGGTCTGCCACCGGTCGTCGGGGTCCTTCGCAAGACAGGTTCGGATCACGCGGTCGAAGACCGGCGGCGCCGTCGGCGTCACGCTCGAGACGGGCGCCGGATCGGCCGTCATGATCGAGGAGATGAGCGACGCCTGGCTCCTTCCCGAGAAGGCTTTCCGCCCCGTCGCCATCTCGTAGAGCACGGCGCCGAACGCGAAGATGTCGGTGCGCGCGTCGGCGTCGCGTCCCTCGAGCTGCTCGGGCGCCATGTACTGGAACGTTCCGAGGATCGTGCCCTCGGCGGTCAGATTTGGGCTCCCCATCACCGTTGGGATGGCCGTCAGGCTGAGTCCGGCCATGGGATGTCGCGCTGCGGCCGCCTGCTCCCTTCCGGTCGCGTCGAGCGACCGCTCAAATGACTTGGCGAGCCCGAAGTCCAGGAGCTTCACTCCTGTCCGCGTAATCATCACGTTGGCGGGCTTCAGGTCGCGGTGGACGATGCCCTGCCGGTGCGCCTTGTCGAGCGCGTCCGCGATCTGGCACCCGAACCGAAGCACCGAATCGAACGCGAGCGGCCCCTTCACGAGCCGGTCGGACAGGGTCTCCCCCTCGAGGTACTCCATGACGAGGAACTCGACGCCGTCCTGGTTTCCGACGTCGTAGAGCGCGCAGATGTGCGGGTGGGACAGCGACGAGATCGTCTTCGCCTCGCGCTCGAACCGCTGGCGGGTCTCCGCGCTCGCGGAAAGGTGCGATGGCAGGACTTTGACGGCGACCGTGCGCTCGAGCCGCGTGTCCCGCGCTTTGTAAACCTCGCCCATGCCGCCCGCGCCGATCGAGGC
>DASRPJ010000383.1:0-9962 GCA_035646435.1 Thermoanaerobaculia bacterium
GAGACCTGGTAGTGGGTCGTGGGCTCCACTACTTCTCCCGCAGGAACGTCTTCATGAGCTCGATCGGGAGCGGGAAGATGATCGTCGAGTTCTTCTCGTTGGCGATCTCGGTCAGGGTCTGGAGGTATCGCAGCTGAAGGGTTGCCGGCTGCTCCCCGATGATCTTCGCGGCCTCCCCGAGCTTCGCCGCGGCTTCGAACTCTCCCGAGGCGTGGATGATCTTCGCGCGCTTCTCCCGCTCCGCCTCCGCCTGCTTCGCCATCGCGCGCTGCATCTCCGGCGGCAGGTCCACCTGCTTCACCTCGACCATCGAGACTTTGACGCCCCACGGCTGGGTGTGCTCGTCGATCACCTGCTGGAGCGCGATGTTGAGCTTCTCGCGCTCGGAGAGGAGCTCGTCCAAGAGCGCCTGCCCGAGGATGCTCCGGAGCGTCGTCTGCGCGAGCTGCGACGTCGCGTAGAGGTAGTTCTCGACCTGGACGACCGCCTTGTCCGGCTCGACGACGCGGAAGTAGACGACCGCGTTGACCTTCACCGAGACGTTGTCCTTCGTGATGATGTCCTGCGTCGGAACGTCGTGGACGACCGTGCGGAGCGACATGCGGACCATGCGCTCGAACGGCCAGAAGATGAGGACGAGCCCCGGCCCCTTCGGCTTCTTTCCGAGCCGGCCGAGCCAGAACGTGACGCCGCGCTCGTACTCGTTCAGGATGTTGATCCACTTGAAGAGAAAGATGAGGCCGACGAAGATCGCGACGAGGCACCCGGTTCTCGAGACGAGCTCGAACATCAGTTCCTCCGTTCCACCCGAAGCCGTAATTCGTCCACTCCCGCGACCCGGACCTCGTCGCCCCGCACGAGGCCGAGGGGCCCGTCGGCCTCCCAGTACTCGCCGTGGACGAGGACCCGTCCGCGGCCCTCTCCCGCGAATTCCTCGACGACCCGCGCGGTCTCGCCGACCAGACCCTCGAGGCCGGTCGAAGGCCGCCGCATCCGGAGCTCGAGGGTCTTCCAGGTCAGGAAGCCCACGATCGCGAGCGTCAGCACGAGCGCCGGGACGATGATCGAGAGGTCGACCCGGTAGAGCGCCTCTTCCCCCCGTCCCGAGAAGAGAAGAAGAGACCCCGCGAGCAGCGCGACCGCGCCCCCGACGGCGAGGATCCCGTGGCTGACGATCTTCACCTCGGCGACGAGAAGCACGATGCCGAACACGAGAAGTGCGAGGCCCGCGAGGTTCACCGGCAGAACCGAGAACGCGTAGAGGGCGAGCAGGAGCGCAATCCCGCCGAGAACCCCCGGAAAGATCGCCCCGGGACTCGAGAGCTCGAAGTAGATCCCGAGGAGCCCAGCCATGAACAGCAGGTAAGCGACGTTCGGGTGCGAGACGATCCCGATCAGCTTCTCCGCCCGGCCCATCTCCCGCCTTTCGATCCGGTGGCGGGCGAGCTGGAGGGTCGAGGCCGCGCCGCCCACGCGCGTGAACCGCCGTCCTTCGAGCTGGGTCATCAAGTCCGGGAGGTCCCGCGCGACGATCTCGATGAGGCCGGCTTCCTTCGCTTCGGTCTCCGTGTAGGAGACGCTCGTCGTCACGGCGGCCTCGGCCTTCTCGGCGTTGCGGCCGCGCTGGCGCGCGAGACTCCGGATGTGGGCCCGGGCGTCCTGCTCCGCCTTCTCGTTCATCGTCTTCGGGAGATCCTGCCCTTCCCCGCCCACCGGATGCGCCGCGCCGGCGTTGGTCCCGGGCGCCATGGCGGCAACGTCGCCCGCCAGGAGGATGAAGAACCCGGCCGACGCGGCCTGCGCTCCCGACGGCGCGACGAACGTGGCCACCGGGACCTTCGACTGGAGAATCGCCGACGTCATTTCGCGGGTGGAGGTGAGGAGGCCGCCGGGAGTCGAAAGCTCGACCACGACGAGCGCCGCGCCCTCGTCCGCGGCGGCGCGCAGGACCTTCTTCAGGTAGTTCGCCGCGGCGGGATGGATGGGCGTGTCGATCCGCGCGACGAGCACCTTGGGTCCCGAGCGGCCGGGGGCGGGCGTGACCGCGGTTCCCGCCGGCCCGACCAGCAGGAGCAACGAGACACCGAGAGCCGCGCGGACAGTCATCGGTCGAAAAATTCTATCGTAGGGCGCGACCCGCGCGGCTATAACTGACGCGATGCGGCTGCGTCCCCTCGAGGCGGTGAACCTGGCGGCCCTCGCCGTCTTGACCACCGTGACGCTCCTCCTCTGGCGGCGCCTCGCGGACCCCGGCGAAATCCTCCTTCGCTACGCGCTCATGGGAGCGTTCATGGCGATCGTCGTGTTCCTCGTCCAGCGCCTCGACCGCCTGCCGAAGGCGCTCCGGATCGCCGCCGACTTCTACCCGGCCGCTTTCATCCCCTTCGTGTTCGAGAGCCTCGGCCCGCTCATCCCCGCCGCGAGGGGCGCCGCGCGCGACGACCTCCTGATCGCCGCCGACCGCGCGATCTTCGGAGCCGACGTCACCGTGTGGCTCGAGCGCTTCGTGACCCCGTTCTGGGCGGCCTTCTTCTACGTCGCCTATGCGACGTATTACTTCCTCCCGATCGTCCTCGGCGGCGCGCTCTGGAAACGCGACGTGGAGGAAGCGCGGCGCTTCATCTTCACCCTGTCCGTCTGCTTCTACGTCTCGTACGCCGGCTACTTCACGATCCCCGCCTTCGGCCCGCGCACCGCCCAGGCCGACCTCTACACCGTGCCGCTCGAGTCCACCGCCGTCGCCCGCTCGATTTCCCACACGATCAACGAGCTCGAGCATACGAAACTCGACGTCTTCCCGTCCGGGCACACGATGATCACCGTCGTCGTCCTGATCGTCGCGTGGAGGCACGCCAGGAGAGTCTTCTGGTGGCTGTTGCCCGTGGCGGCGCTGCTAATCTTCTCGACCGTGTACTGCCGGTACCACTACGTCGTGGACCTGATCGCGGGGATCGTGCTCGCGTTCGCCACGGTCCCGCTCGGGGAGCGGCTGTACGAGCGGATGGCTCGACGCGCGGCACACTGAGAGACCAACTAGCCGGCCCAGGATCGATTCGAGGGGCGAGCGGAGCCTCAGCAGAAGAGAGAGGGGGCGTCGCTCTCGTAAACGGCGCCCCCTCTCCGTCGCCCTGAGCGATTATTTCTTGTGGATCACGATGTTGCCGCCCTGAACTTCGGTTACAGGATCAGCACCATCGGGACTCGCTCTCTCGTTGTCGTAGATCACGTTGCCAGGATTCCCCAGCCAGATCTTGATACGGAATCTGTCGACACCCCCTCCGCCGTTGACCTGGCCATCCCACGCAGTCAACTCGAAGCCGTAGCCCGAGGTGCCATCGACCGAGCCAGTCCCCCGATACCGCGCTTTCGCCCCCGATATCACGAGCCATTCATACGAGTCGCTATCGAATCGGAGGCCGGCGGCGCTGAAGTGGAACTGGGTTTCGCCCGTCGGGACGGTGGAGTTGCTCTTTTGGTACTTCGAAACGAATCCAAAGTTGGCCTTGCCCGTCAACATCGCTTCGGCCCCATAGGCGCCTGCCGGTGAGTCGATCCAGCCGCCACCCGTCACGAACCCACCACTGGCGTCGTAGACCGCCAGAAAAGTGCAATCGTCCGGTCCGACGTTGCCAGCCGAGTCCTGCCCCCGGACGCAGATCTCATAGACCCCCGCGGAAGATATGCCCGGAATGGTCGCCTCCACGTCCTCGGTTGAGCCGTCGAACGACCCGTCCGAGGCGGACATCGGTAGGTACGATCCCGTACCGATCCGGTACTCGGCCGACGCAATGTTGGCCCCACCCGTCGTTGCATCGCTGACGGCCGCAGTGACCCGGATCGACGTATTGATCGGCGCGGGGTTTGGATGAGCGCTCGTGTCCGAGGTGACGGGACCCTGAAGATCGGGGATCGCCGTTGCAGTCGGTGTCGGAGTGGGCGTCGGAGTGTCCGCGGGCGTCTCGGTCAGGGTGGGAGGGTCCGTTGGCGAATCGGTCGGAGTGTTGGTCGGCGTCCGAGTCGGAGTATTCGTCGGACTCGTGACGGCCAGATCGGCGCTCAGTCGGGCGACGAACGCGTCGTTGACGCCCGCGAAACCCGCCTGAGCCCCGCCAGCCGTGCCAGGAAAGTTCTGCGAATATGTGTATCCGTCCACGTAGACGTCACCCGTAGTCGAGTTTATGGCCAGCGCGTTGAGGAGTTCAGCGTCACTCCCGCCGAGATATGTGGACTGCCCGAGTGTCGTTAGACTCGGGTTCAGGCGCCCGACGAAGGCGTCCTGGTGGCCGCCGAAGGCAGCTTGGGCCCCTCCAGAGGTACCCGGAAAAGTTGTCGATGACGTTCGTCCGGCTACGTAGACTTCGCCGGTCGTCGGATGGACGGCGAGAGCGTAAGCGTAATCGTCTCCGCCTGCGCCGAGGTAGGTCGACTGATTGAGAGTGGTCAGCGCGGCGTCCAATCGTCCGATGAAGGCGTCCTGGCCGCCGCCCGACGTCGCCTGCGTCCCGCCGGAAGTGCCTGGAAAGTTCGTGGAGAGTGTGACTCCTGCCGCGTACACGTCACCTGTCAACGGGTGGATCGCGAGGGCTCGGGCGACCTCGAGGTCGCCACCTCCCAGATATGTGGACCCGTAGAGCGACGTCAAGGCGGGATTCAAGCGCCCGACGAAGCCGTCTTGGTAGCCGCCAAAGGTTGCCTGCGCCCCGGTAGCCGTGCCCGGGAAATTCGGCGAAACGGTAAACCCGGCCACGTACACATCGCCCATGGTCGGATGGATAGAAAGCGCCAAGGCGTACTCCTCGCTGCTGCCGCCCACGTATGTGGCCTGATCGAGCGTAGTCAGTGCGGCATTGAAACGCGCGCAGTAACCGTCGAACGAGCCGCCGCCGTATGCCGGCTGGGCGCCACCAGCGCGCTCCGGGAAATCCGCGGACTGGGTGTTTCCGGCCGCGTAGACATCTCCCGTGGTCGGGTGAACCGCGAGCGCCCAGCTGGCATCGTAGCCGCTGCCACCGAGATAGGTCGTCTGGCCCAGGGTGGTCAGTGCGCCATTCAGTCGCGTGACAAAGGCGTCCACGCTCCCGCCAGCCACAGCCTGCGCCCCGCCACCCGTCTGCGGAAAATCGGAGGAGACTGTATATCCGGCCGCGTAAACCTCACCCGTCATGGGGTGAATCGCGAGGGCGTTGGCAGCGTCGCTGCCGCCGCCGCCGAGGTAGGTTGCTCCATGGAGCGTCGTCAGAGCGGCGTTCAGTCGCGCGACAAACGCGTCCGAGCCGCCGCCAGGAGCCGCCTGCGCCCCGCCGCTCGTTCCGGGAAAGGCCGTGGAGAGCGTGTACCCCGCGACGTACACGTCCGCGGTAATCGGGTGGATAGCAAGGGCCTGTGCGATGTCATCCTGATTGCTCCCCAGATACGTGGCCTGCAACAAGGGATCGATCATCACGGGCAGCGCGGAGTCGTAGCTGCCCAGGCGGAAGCCATATTCCTGGCCCTCAAGTTGATATGCCACCGAGATCGAGCGCCGCACTCCCTCGATCTCCTGAAAGGCTTCAGGAGGTGTAAAAGTGACTTCTCCCACACCGGTCCCTACGACGAGTGCGCCCGCCTCGTTGACCCGCAGCGACTCCGCACCGGCGAGGCTCATTCGAATCGCTGACGGATCTCCGTGAGGTTCGACCGTAAAGATTTTTTCTACGTTCGCTCCGTGAGCCCGCAACTCCAGGTTGATACCCGGCCAGACTTCCCCAAGAGAGACTTCCTCGAAAGTCGGAATTTCGGTTCTCCAGCTCCGAGGGTCATTTCCTACGAAGTAGCTGACCTGAGTTTCGGCCCGTTGGCGTCCAACCGGCCGGACCTTCGCACCCACCGGAGTCTCCGCCAGCGCCCAGCCCGCCTTTCTTGCCGTGGTCTGCTCGCCCGAGGCGAGAACTCTCGCTTCCGGGAGCGAGTAGACGATCTGCCCGTCACGGGTGACGAAGACCGTGCCGGCGAAAGTCGATGCGTGGTAGGCCACCGCCGGGTCAGTCTGGCCCGAGTTGGCGACGAACGGGATTTGTACCGAGGCAAGGCGCTCGGATACTCGCTGCTCACGAGTCTGCGGTTTCTCGTCCGATCCGGACTCCAGCAGAACAAGCCCGAGCGCCACCAGGCAGGCGATCGGAGCAAGAACTCGTACGCGCATCCGCGGCTCCCTCCTGACATGCACACACCAGGCGACGAGTCCGCGCGCGACGGAAAGGACACTGCGCACGGCAGTTCTGGGGAGGACCCGACTGTTCATGGCCACGAAGAACACTCCTTTCAACTTGGCTCGCAGTTCGCAGTTATGGCCGCGTAATGTGGATGTGGAATCTCAGGTAGAAGTCGCCGTCGTTGCTGGCGCCACCCTCGGGGACGAGCCTCGCCACAGCCCGGCCGAGGCCGATTGGGGTGATGGACCAGTCGTTGCAGCCTCCGGCATTGGCCGTGTTGCAGCGCACCTGCGCGTCGGTCACTTCAGGGAAGTGGTTGAACGACTGGGCCGGACTCAAGGCGTAGTCGATGCCTGCAACGTTAAACTTGTTCATCAGAGGGCACGTGAATGACGACCCCGCCGTCATGGTCAGCATGTTGTTGTAGACGAGCGTGCACTTGACCGTGACTCTCGACGTGAGCGGCAAGGCTCCCCAGAACGGAGGGTTCGCCGGGGCCGTGTAATGAGGATCCCCGGGTTGGACGGCGTCCTCCGGATCGAGACTGTGGTTTACGAGTCGGGCGGTGGAGGCGTACGTATCGAACTGCCAGTCCCAGTCGACGCGGTTGTACCCGTTGTCGGTCAGCCAGGATATGACCCCGTTCGCGCCATGCGAATAGGGGCCGAAGCCGTCGCTCGCGATATCAGCCGGAAGGCCGTTCGCGTCGACGTCTCGGATTGTCGTGGTGACCGGAATGATGCAGTCGCGGCCGGTGGAGACGCTCCCCGCGGCCGGGCACTTGGTCCCACCTCCCCCACCGGCTGGTTTGCCGGCATCGGCGGAGCCGGGCATCGCGGCGATCGCAACGCTGACCACTAACGGGAGCAGGGGAAACCGGACGGCAGTTGTCATGAGGTCTCCTTTCAGAATTTAGGCGCGAAAAAGAACGCGGCCGCCCGAGGCTTCACAGGAACCGCTCTTTTCGAATCAACGCGAGAAACCGGACGTTGGTCGAGACTCCCGTCTTTTCGTGAATCGCTTTCACGTGGCTGTGAATGGTGTGGTACGAGACGCCGAAACGGTCGGCGGTCTCCTGGTACGTCAGCCCGTCCACCAGCGCGCGGGCCACGGCCGTCTCCATCGGCGTCAAGCCGAAGCGATCGCGCAGAGCATTTGCAAGAGAGCAGTCCGCCTCGATATTCGGTCGCGGAGTGTGCGGACTCCGGCGCGGCATAAGGAATCACCATCTCTCCTGTCGTGGGGTGTGCGAAGTCTCGCAATGGCTACGAGGCTTCGCATCGCCAGAACTGGCGAGAAGCGCAGAACACCCGGACAAAACTCGACTATGGTCGTACTCGGCATCGGGCCCTTCTCGACGAACTGAACTGGAACTCCGCACCCTCGATGTTTTCGGCATGAAGCCTTCCTTTCTTCTCACGAGCTCATCAGGTGGTTCCCTCAGTCTGGCGAGCGTTACCGGGACTCCGCATCACCAAATTTGGTGAGCGCGAAAAGAAGTCAGACATCTGTCCGACTCTCGCGAGCGAGCCGGGAAGAAACTAACGGGGGGCCCTGCGACCAGATCTCTGAGAGAATTCCCGCCAGACTCGCTCGGTCAGACAGACGGCTTGAGCGCGACCACCTGCGCCGGGCGTAACTGGATGGCGTCATCGCGATCGTCGCCGAGGCGGCCGACGCCGCGACGGTTCGGGGAAGCGACTCTCCTCGAGCTGATCGACCTCGTGTACGCAGCGGCTGAGAACGCGGAGCGCTGGGATCCCTTCCTCAGACGGTTTGGAGAGATCCTTCGCGCCCCGGTCGGCGCGATCGTCTTCGAAGACCTTCAGTCACATCGGGCGCAAGTAGCCCGAATCGTAGGAATGGACGCGAGTCTGATTCGCGAGTACGAGCAGCACTACGCCGCACGTAACGCATGGATGACGGCTGGCCTCCCGAAAATGGCGGTCGGCGAAGCGATTCGAAGCGAGATGGTGTTACCAGATCAGGAGCTCCTTCGCACCGAGTACTACAACGGGTTTTTGCGGCAGGCCGGAGTAAGGCATCTTCTCGCCGCTTTTCTCTTCCGCGACGAGCGAACGCTGTCGCAAATCAGCTTCGTCCGGTCTCATCGTTTCGGCGAGTGTGACGAGAGCGAAACTCGGCTTTTCGGACATCTCATACCGCACCTTCAGCGAGCGTTCCAGTTACACCGCAGGATCGTCGACTTGAAGGCGGAGCACGAGCTGGTCGCGGACGCCCTGGACCGGGTTCCGGTCGGCGTGCTGCTTCTCGATGCGAAGGGACGGGCCGTGCTTGTCAACCGCGGCGCTCGCGACATCCTGGCGGCCAAGGACGGGCTCTCCCTTCAGAAGGACGGCCTGCACGCCGGCCGGCCTGCGGAAACGACCGCCCTGCGTCAGTTGGTCTCCGAGGCTTTTCAAACCGGGAACCGCAAGGGCGTAGGTAGCGGCGGTGTTCTTTCGATCTCGAGACCGTCCATGCGCCGCCCGTACTCACTCTTCGTGACACCCTTGCGCGCCGAGCAGTCGGCGTTTGGAGAACCCACGGCCGTCGCTGCCGTCTTCCTCAGCGACCCCGAAAGGAAGCCGGAAACCAATCCGGAAATCCTGCGGCGGCTCTATGGCTTTACCCCTGCCGAGGCCCGCGTTGCGGCCAGGCTCTTGGAGGGTGAGAGCGTTGAGGAAGCCGCCGAAGGACTCCACGTTTCGGTCAACACGGCCCGCACTCACGTGAAAAGCATGTTCGGCAAAACGGATACTCACCGCCACAGAGAGCTGCTTCGAATTCTGCTCTCCGGCGTCGCGACGATCCGGACGGAGTGATGGCCGCTACAGCTCCCGCTCGTAGATCCGATACGTCTTGTAGAGCCGGCCGCCCCACAGCTTCACGGTCCGGATCACCATCTCGTTCTCTTCCAGCAGCCACGACACTTCGACGCCCGTAAAGCCGCGGGCGAGCGCCGAGCGCAGGGACATCGCGAACATCACGGCATTGATCCCGCGCAGTCGGTACTCGCGCTTGATGCCGAGCGTGACGACGCGGAGCGTGTGGACTTTGCTGCGGCGCGCGATCAGGAACTTCAGCCAGCCGAACGGGAGAAGTCTCCCCTTCGCGGGGGCGATCGCCGGGTTGTAGTCGGGCATCGCGAGCTGGAACGCGATCGGCTCGAGCGTCCCGTCCTTGCGGCGCCGCTCCGCGAGAAAGACGAAGTCTTCGTCGAGAAGGGGCTTCAAGCGTCCCGCCATGAAGTCCATCTCGTCCGGCGTCATCGGGACGAAGCCCCAGTTCTTCTCCCACGCGGAGTTGTATACGTCGCGGATCTTGGGCAAATCCTCGCGAAGCGTGCGCTTGGAGACTTTTCTCACGACGACGTCCGGCTCGTTGCGCGCGACGCGGTCCGCGAGTCGGTCGAGGCGCGCCTGCGGCTCCCGTCCGATTTCGAACCAGTAGGCGAGGAGGTCCTTCGCCTTGCGGAAGCCGGCTCCTTCGAGGAGGGCCGGGTAGAAGGGCGGGTTGTACGTCATCATGAAGACCGGCGGCGAGCCGAAGCCGTCGACGAGGAGGCCCGCCTCGTCGTTCAGCGAGGGGTTCGCGGGTCCGCGAAGGACCTCCATCTTCCGCTCGCGCCCCCAGAGCGCGGCTGCTTCGAAAAGGCGATCGGCCACGCCGGCGTCGTCGACCGACTCGAAGAACCCGAAGAACACGACCTTTTCCTCGTGGAAGTCGTTGTGGGCGCGGTCCACGATCGCGGCGATCCGGCCGACGTCG
>DASRPJ010000384.1:0-3234 GCA_035646435.1 Thermoanaerobaculia bacterium
CCCACGATCATTTTCCTGGACGCCTCCGGCACGGAGCACGCGGACCTCCGGCTCGTCGGTTACGAGAGCCCCGATAAGTTCCTGGAGAGGCTGAAGAAGGCGCCGTAGGAATCAGGCGGGGAGGCGCCCCAGCTTCTTCAACGCTTCCTTGGCGGCCTTGCGTTGAGCTTCCCGCTTGGAGGAGCCGACGCCCTGTGAAAACGCCGCCCCGTCCCACGAGAGCTCGACGACGAAGGCCTTCTCGTGGTCCGGGCCGTGCTCCTCGATGACGCGGTACTCCGGGAGCGGCAGGCCCAGCCCCTGGGCGGTCTCCTGCAGCGCCGTCTTGTAGTCGTGAAAGGAGAGGTCCCCCACGTCGATGCCGGTG
Organism: Thermoanaerobaculia bacterium; assembly: GCA_035646435.1. Lineage (GTDB taxonomy): Bacteria > Acidobacteriota > Thermoanaerobaculia > UBA5066 > Gp7-AA6 > Gp7-AA6. The sequence goes on from DASRPJ010000384.1 coordinate 368, forward strand.
ATCTCCGGCCCGAACATGACGCGGACGAACTCCGCCGCGGCCGGCAGGCCCCCGTCGAGGTAGATCGCCGCGACGAGCGCCTCGAATCCGTCCGCGATGAGCGAGAGTTTTTCCGCGCCCCCCGACCGCGCTTCGCCGGCGCCCATCCGGAGGAACTTTCCGATGCCGAGATCCCTGCCTTTCGCCGCGAGGGTCGTGGAGGAGACGAGGTGAGCCTTGATCTTCGAGAGCGCGCCTTCCTGAAGGTCCGGGAAGAAGCGGAAGATGAGCTCCCCGACGACGAAACCGAGGACCGCGTCCCCCAGGAACTCGAGCCTCTCGTTGTTCGGCGAACGGACCTCGCGATGCTCGTTGCTGAAGGACTTGTGCGTCAGCGCGCGCTCGAGAAGTGTCCGGTCCCGGAACTCGTATCCGATCCGGCGCTGAAAGTCCGGGAGTGCGTCGGTTATGACCCCGCTCATGGTCTCCTCATTTTCGGTCGGTTTGGTGCCGGAGGCCGGACTCGAACCGGCATGGGCCTCTCGGCCCTCGGGATTTTAAGTCCCGTGCGTCTGCCAATTTCGCCACTCCGGCCCGGTTCGGGACACGGAACGCGGACTAAGGGTCGGGATTTCCTAACTGGAGGCGACGGGCGGATTCGAACCGCCGAATAAAGGTTTTGCAGACCTCTCCCTTAACCACTTGGGTACGTCGCCTTTTTGGAACCAATAATTCTAGCAAAGGGAGAGCCAGGTTGCATTCGCTATGGGAGTTTGCGGCCGGGCGAGCGCGCAAACTAATAATTCCGCATGAGCCCGGTCACGACGCCCTGCACCAGGACGTCTCGGGCGTCGACCGTGAGCGGCTTCATCGTGGAGTTGGCGGGCTGGAGCCGCACTCGGGAGCCCTCGGCGTAGTACCGCTTGAGCGTCGCTTCGCCGCGCACGAGCGCCACGACCGTCTGGCCGTTCTGCGCCCCCGAGCGCTTCGCGACGATGACGTAGTCGCCGTCCCGGATCCCGTCGTCCATCATCGAGTCCCCCCGGACCCGAAGGACGAAGTGATCGCCCCGGCCGAGAAGCGAAGCCGGCACCTCGATCGTTTCCTCGAGAGGGAACGGCTCGATGGGACGGCCCGCCGCGACCGCGCCGAGAAGGGGGATCTCTCTCGCCGTGGACTTCGGCTCCGCCGGAGAGATGCCCCGGCTGCGGTTCCACTCGCGCGAAAGGGCGCCCTTCTCCTCGAGCCTCTTCAGGTGTTTCTGCACGGTTCCGAACGAAGAGAGCTCGAAATGCTCGCGGATCTCGCGCTGCGTGGGCGAAATCCCGCGCTCCCCGCGATAGGTGCGAATGTAGTCGAGGATTTCCTTCTGTCTCTTCGTGAGATTCATCGTTTCTCCATCGAAATTAAGACGTTTCGCAGATAACGCCGAAAAATCTAAGGCCGAGGGACCACCGCGGCCGCTCCGTGGCCATCCGGAGCCGGCCCGTCGGCCTCATCTTGGCCATTGTGGGCGGCATTAGGGCGTAAGTCAAGCGCCAATTCGCTCCCGAGCGTTCCGCGCGGACGGGCCGTGCAAGAGGCGGAAAGAATTGGTCGGGGCGAGAGGATTTGAACCTCCGACCACTCGGTCCCGAACCGAGTGCGCTACCAGGCTGCGCTACGCCCCGAGAGGAGCCGGGAGTTTTACCTGATTCGGGGGATTAGTGCAAAGCGGCAAGAGGCTGCAGCGCTACTGAACGCGCGCCCCGAGGTTGCCGCCGGCGTAATCGACCTTCAACACGCGCGTCTCGGCAGGGAGCATGCTCGCCGTCGCGGTCGCGAACGCGGGGGACACGCCCGGGCCGGAGAGCCAGACTTTCACGGTCACCGGGCCGGTCGGGACGGGAATGCTCGCGGACACCGTCCCGGTCCCGGCCGAGCTCGAGAAGAGGCCCGACTTCTTCTTGAAGTTGTAAGGACGCCTCAGGAGGATCTGGTCGTTGACGGCGACCATGACGTGACCCTCGGAAATCGGTGAGTCGAAGAGGAGGCGCAGCGTCGCGGTCGTGACGCCCGCGGGAGGCGCCGGCCGCACTGGCCCCTGGGGCTCCTGCCTCTGCACGACCTGCGGAATGGGCGTCTTCGGCATCGCGCGGATCTTTGCGAGCTGCGCTTCGACTTTCTTCTTTTCGGCGACGGCCTTGTCGACTTCCGCGGTCGCGTCGTCGCGGAGCTTGAGCGCTTCCGCATTCTGCGCGTCTAAGAGAAGCACCTCGCCCGCGCGGGATCGGGCCTCCTCCCACTTCTTCGCGGCGAACGACTGGCGAGCGAGCTCCAGCGCGGCCGCGACCTGAGCGCTCTGCCCGGCCTCTTCGGTGCGCGCCTTGATCGCGCTCTCGGCCTGCGCGGCGAGCTCCTTCGCCTGGGCGTTATCGGGATCCTGGGCGAGAAGGGTGCGCGAGATCACGAGGCTTTCATCGTACCGACCGGCCTCGTAAAGGCTCTTCGCTTCCTGGAGCGTCCGGGCCTGGGCGACCGCCTCCCCCTGCGGACCCGGATCGACGGCCACCGGCGGCGCGGGCGCGGGCGAGGGGCGCATCACGAAGTAGGCGGCGGCCGCGAGGACGAGGAGCCCCGCCCCCCACAGGAGGATGCCGGCGCTCGACTTGCGCGCCGGCGCCGGCTTCGGGACGCCCTTGGCGGTCAGGGGCCGGACCGGGACCGTCGGCTCGGAGCGACCGGGTGAACCGGGCGGCGACAGGGGCGCGGCGGCGGCCGGGGGGGCGGTGGGGACAATGGGGGGAGGCGCCGGAGGGCTGCCGGGCGCGGATGCGGCGACCGATCCACGGCGCGACCCGCTCTTGGAGAACGAGCCGGACGTGTCGCGCGCGACGGTGGCGCCGTTG
>DASRPJ010000385.1:0-10831 GCA_035646435.1 Thermoanaerobaculia bacterium
ACGACGGCGCTTCCGCCGGCGGCGAGCAGGAAGAGCAGGAACCGGACGCCGGTGCCGGGCCGCCGCGCAGGCGGCGCCGCGAGATCGAGGTCGGTCTCGAAGGCGGCGCTCACCGGTTCGCGGGCTTCGTCACGTCCGGTGGTACTCCTGCAGCGCAGCGACGCCGGTCGCCTCCTCGCGCCACGCGCGGATGCCCTCCACCGCGGCCGCCGCGGCCGAGAGCGTCGTCAGGCACGGGATCTGGAGGCGCAGCGCGGCCGCGCGGATCGCGGCCTCGTCGTAGTGGGACTCGCCGCCGAGCGGCGTGTTGATCACGAGCTGGATCTCCCCCGCCTCCATCCGGTCGACCGCGTTCGGGCTCCCCTCGTTGACCTTGAACACCGGGTCCGCGGAGAGACCCGCCTCCGCGAGCGCTTCGCGGGTCCCCTCCGTCGCGCAGAGGCGGAACCCCATGTCGAAGAGCTCGCGGGCGATCGGGATCACGCTCGCCTTGTCGTACGGATTGACGGTCAAAAACGCCGTGCCTTCGAGCGGCAGGTGCGTCCCGATCGCCTCGCACGCCTTGGCGAAGGCGTCGCCGAACCGGGGCGAGATGCCCATCACCTCCCCCGTCGACTTCATCTCCGGGCCAAGCAGCACGTCCTCCCCGCGGAACTTGCGGAACGGAAAGACCGGCGCCTTGATGAAGAAGTCCACGGGCTGGCGTTCGGGGGGCAGATCGAGCGACTCGAGCGCCCGGCCCGCCGCGAGGAGCGCCGCCGCGCGCGCCATCGGCACGCCGATCGCCTTCGAGACGAAAGGGACCGTCCGGGACGCTCGCGGGTTCACCTCGAGCACGTAGAGGAGGTCCTTCTGGACGGCGAACTGGATGTTCATCAGACCTTTGACCGACAGCGCTTCCCCGAGCTTGCGCGTCGCGTCCGCCATTTCGCCGAGCTTGCCGGGCGTGACTTTCCACGCGGGGAGGACCGAGAAGGAGTCGCCCGAGTGGATCCCCGCCTTCTCGATGTGCTCCTGGATGCCGCCGATCCACGTGCTCTTCCCGTCGGAGAGCGCGTCGACGTCGAACTCGAACGCATCGTCCAAGAACCGGTCGATCAGGATGGGATGGTCCGGCGCAGCCTCGACCGCGCGCGCCATGTAGGAAGCGAGGTGGTCGTCGTCGAAGACGACCGCCATGGCGCGGCCTCCGAGGACGTAGGAGGGCCGGACGACGATCGGATAGCCGATCGAGCCGGCGATCGCGAGCGCCTCCTCCTTCGTTCGCGCCTCGCCGTGCGCGGGCGCGCGCAGGCCGAGCTCGTCCAAGAGCCTCCCGAAGCGGCCCCGGTCTTCCGCGAGGTCGATCGAGTCCGGGGACGTTCCCCAGATCGGATATCCCGCCGCCTCGAGCGGGCGCGCGAGCTTCAGCGGCGTCTGGCCGCCGAACTGGACGAGCACGCCGTCCGGGCGCTCGTTGTCGAGGACCGCCGAGACGTCCTCGAACGTGAGCGGCTCGAAGTACAGCCGGTCAGACGTGTCGTAGTCGGTCGAGACGGTCTCCGGGTTGCAATTGATCATCACGGTCTCGTAGCCGGCTTCCGAGAGCGCGTAGCAGGCGTGCACGCAGCAGTAGTCGAACTCGATCCCCTGCCCGATCCGGTTCGGCCCGCCCCCGAGGATCACGACCTTGCGCCGGTCCGTGCGGACCGACTCGTTCTCGTCCTCGTACGTCGAGTAGTAGTACGGCGTGTAGGCCTCGAACTCCGCGGCGCACGTGTCGATCGTTTTGTAGACGGGGGCGAGGTCGAGCTCTCTGCGGCGCCCGCGAACGGCCGGCTCGCCGCAGCCTATCGCCCTCCCGAGCGCGGCGTCGGAGAAACCGAGACGCTTCAGCCGGCGCAGGTCTTCCCGCGAGAGCGCGGCCGGGGACTTCTTCGACACGCACCTCTCGGCCGCCACCATCTTCTCGATCGCGTCGAGGAACCACGGGTCGATTCGGGTCCGCGCGGCGACTTCTTCGACGCTCATCCCGGCGAGGAACGCGCGGCGCAGATGGAAGATCCGTTCCCACGTCGGAACCTCGAGCTTCGCGAGGAGCTCTTCCCGCGGAAGACTTCCCCGTCCGTCGTCCAGGCCGTCGCGGCCGATTTCGAGCGAGCGGATCGCCTTGCCGAGCGCCTCGGAGAACGTCCGGCCGATGGCCATCGCTTCCCCCACCGACTTCATCTGGATCGTCAAGGTGGGATCGGCCTTCGGGAACTTCTCGAACGCCCAGCGCGGGATCTTCACGACGACGTAGTCGAGCGACGGCTCGAAGCAGGCCGGTGTCTTCTTGGTGATGTCGTTCGGGATCTCGTCGAGCGTGTACCCGACGGCCAGGAGCGCCGCGATCTTCGCGATGGGAAAGCCGGTCGCCTTGGAGGCGAGCGCGGACGACCTCGAGACCCTCGGGTTCATCTCGATGACGACGCGCCTGCCGGTCCCGGGCTCGACGGCAAATTGGATGTTCGATCCGCCGGTATCCACGCCGATCCTCCGGATGATCGCTTTCGCCTCGTTGCGCATGTCCTGGTACTGCCGGTCCGAGAGCGTCATCTGAGGGGCGACCGTGATCGAGTCTCCCGTGTGAACGCCCATCGCGTCGAAGTTCTCGATCGAGCAGACGACGATCACGTTGTCGGCATGGTCGCGCATGACCTCGAGCTCGAACTCCTTCCAGCCCTCGACCGACTCCTCGATCAGCACTTCGTGCGAAGGGGACTCGACGAGGCCGTTCTCGACGATCGCGCGGAACTCCTCCTCAGTCCGCGCCGCTCCGCCGCCGGATCCGCCGAGCGTGAAAGACGGACGCACGACGAGCGGAAGCCCGATCTCCCCGGCGATCCGCACGGCGTCGTCCAGCGTGCGGGCCCGCTCGGATCGCGGCACTTCCGCGCCGATCTCGATCATCGCCTGCTTGAAGAGGTCGCGGTCCTCGGCGAGGCGGACCGCCTGGCGGCTGGCGCCGATCATCTGCACCGACCACTTCTCGAGGATTCCCGCGTCGGCGAGGGCGAGCGAGAGGTTCAGGCCCGTCTGACCGCCGACCGTCGGCAGGATCGCGTCCGGGCGCTCCTTCTCGATGATCCGCTCGAGGAACGCCGGAGTGAGGGGCTCGACGTAGGTCGCGTCGGCGAGCTCCGGGTCCGTCATGATCGTCGCCGGGTTCGAGTTGACGAGCACGACCCGATACCCTTCGCGCCGGAGGGCGCGGACGGCCTGCGTGCCGGAGTAATCGAACTCGCAGGCCTGACCGATGACGATCGGGCCCGATCCGATTACGAGGATCTTGTGAATGTCCGTTCGCCTGGGCATCGAAGCCGCGGCGGAGTATAAGCGGCGCCCCGCCCCCTCGACGAAGAGGCGGGCGCGGGGCGCCGATCGACTTCTCGACTACTTCAGCGGAACGAGTTCACGCGCGACATCCGGATGCCCTTCGATCCGCATCCCTCGCCGAGCACCGTGCCGGCCCCGCCGAGCGCGAGGAGGCGGCCTCCCTGGAACCGGACGGCGTGGAGGTCGTTCTCGGTACCGGACTCGCGCAGCGTCCACGCGCTTCCGTCCGGGCTCTCCGCGCGCACGCCGCTTCCGCCCACCGCGACGAAGCGCGAGCCGCTCCACGTAATCCCGAACAGAGTGCGCGTGGTGCCCGCGTTTCCTTCGGTCCACGAGATTGCGTCGGCGCTCGAGTAGACGGCGCCGTCTGCGCCGACCGCGACGAAGCGCAGCCCGTCCCACGCGACGTCGAAAAAACCTCCGCCGGTGATTCCGAAGCGACGAGTCCACGTGACCCCGTCCGGGCTCGTGAAGACGAGCCGCGCCTGGAGACCGCCCACGGCGACCCAGATCGACCCGTTCCAGAGGATCCGGTGCAGCGAGTTGGCGTAAATCTGCCGAGGCGGGGACCACGCGAGGCCATCGGAGCTCGAGAGCACGGTGCCGCCGCTGCCGACCGCGATGAAACGAGACCCGTCCCAGCCGACGTCGTACAGGACCTCTCGCGTGCCGGTCGACTGGCGGCTCCACGAGCGCGCGTCCTCGCTCGTCAGGATCATTCCCTCCTCGCCGACGGCCACGAAGCGCGAGCCGCCGTGAGCGACGCCGAGAATCCAATTGCGGGTCCCGCTCGTCTGGGGCGTCCATGTAATTCCGTCGGTGCTCGTCATGACCGATCCGGCGGCTCCGACCGCGACGTGGAGGCTCCCGCTCCAGGCGACCGCGGTGAGCGCGTTGCGCAGGCCACCGAACCGCGCGGACCACTCCCGCCCGTCGCCGCTCGCGAGAACGACCCCCTTCGAGCCGACGGCGAGGTACTCCCGCCCGTTCCACACGAGGTCCGTGAGCCCGGCCCGGGTCGGGGTCGCACGCGCCGTCCACCGAATCCCGTCGGGGCTCGAGAGGATCTGCCCGAAGTCGCCGGCCGAGAGGAACTCCGCGCCGGTCCAGACGAGCGACTTGATCGACAGGTGGTAGTCGAGCGAGTACGCCGCGACTCCGATCCCGTCCGCCGTCGACAGGGCCAGGCCGAAGTCGGGAAAAGAGCTGCCGGCGATCAAGAACCGCGATCCGTCCCACGCGACCGCGGCGAGCGCGTCGATCAACTCGAACGTCGAGCGCGTCCACGAGACGCCGTCCGGACTCGTCACGATCGAACCGGTGTCGCCGACCGCGAGAAACCGGCCGCCGCCCCAGGCGACGTCGCGGAGGGTCCACGGCGTGCGCGAAGCGCGCTCGGTCCACGCCCGGGCGTCGGGGCTCGTCACGACGGCGCCTTCGTCCCCTACGGCCACGTACAGAGATCCGTTCCACGCGATCCTGCGAAGCGTCGCCGATACGCCCGCGCGCCGGAACGACCAGAGCTGGCCGTCGGCGCTCGTCAAAACCGCTCCGCCCTGGCCGACCGCGACGAATTGCGAGCCCGTCCACAACACGTCGGAAATGTCCACCTTCGGATTGGAGATCTGCTGACTCCACGTGGCGCCGTCGGGGCTCGCGAGGATCGTTCCCGAGCGACCGACCGCGACGTACAGCCCGTTTCCGAACGCGACCGCGGAGAGCTGGTTGCCGAGCGGCGCGGGATTCGCCCAGAGCCACTCCCCACAGCTCTGTGCCGTCAGGGCGCGCGCCGCGAAGAGAAAACCTCCGGCGATGACGGCGATCTTCGTCATCCGAGTGAACATGGACGGTACCTCCGGGTTAGCTTCGTTGTTTTTTGGAACCGCCGGGAATTATACGCGTGGGTCTCCCGTCTGCTCTCCTCCGGAGACGGCGTCCTCCGCCGGCGACACGGGCGTTGCGGGGCGCCTCGCGAAGCGGAGACCGCAATCGTCGTCCGTGGCGTCCCTCGACCCCAAACTAGTCGTCAAACGACGCTTCGGACGGGCGCCCTCGGGCGCCCTTTTTCTTGCGCGAGCTATTCGTACCGGAGCGCTTCCGCGATGTTCACCTGGCCGGCGCGCCGCGCGGACACCCAAGACGCGGCGAGGATCACGGCGCCGGCGAAACAGACGATCGCGACGAGGTCGATCGGCCGAACGAGAAACGGAATGTAGGAAACGAAGTAGATCTCAGCGACGCCGGGAGGGAATCGGAGCAGGCGGAACGCCGTCATGAGCCAGCACACGACCGCGCCGAACGCCGCTCCGGTGATGACGCCGGCGCCGCCGAGGAGGCTTCCGAGAAGCAGGAACACCCGCGGAAAGAACCGGGGCTCCGCCCCGAGCGCGGTCAGGATCCCGATGTCCCTCTTCTTCTCCTGGACCGTCATCACGAGAGTCGCGACGATGTTGAACGTCGAAACGGCGACGATGAGGCCGATGACGAAGAAGAGGGTGATCTGCTGGATGCGCAGGGCCGAGAACAGGCCCGTGTTCAGCGACCGCCAGTCGGTGACCGAGAACTCCTTCCCCGCCGCCTCGCCGATCGCCCGGGCGGCCCCCTCCGTGTCGCGGATCGTGTCGAGCTTGATCTCGATCACGTTCGCCTCCCCCTCCATCCGCGCGAGGGCTCGCAACACCTCGCGGTCGAGAAAGACGAGCTCCGAGTCGGACTCGTAAAAGTTCGTGCGGAAAATCCGCGCGACCCGAAAGGGGGCGCTGCGCGCGACGAGCGCGGAAGCGCCGGCCGTGTTGTCGGGAACCGAAACGAGAACCGCGTCCCCCTCGCGGACGTCGAGAACGCGGGCGAGCTCGGCCCCGAGGGCGGCCCCCGGCGGAGAGTCGGGCGAGCCGCGGGTCAGGAGCTGCTCGGCCCCCGGCAGGTAGGCGTCGAGCTTCGAAACCTTTCGTTCGGTCTCCGGATCGATGCCCTTCAGCACGACGTCGGTCCCGTCCGGGTTGCGCTCCGACGAGGCCTGTCCGGACTGGTAGATCACGGGAGACGTCGCACGGACGCGCGGCAGCCTGGCCACCCGGCGCGCCGCCGACCCGGGATCCGCCTCGGCGTCGAGGGAGAGGGGAAACAGCACGACCTCGGCGTTCGCGCCGATCAGGTTTTCGCGAATCTCCCGCTGGTATCCGGAGAGTAGCCCCATTGCCACCACGAGAGCCGCGACGCCAAGGCCGATTCCGGCGATCGAAAGGAGAGATACGGACGAGACGAGCCGAGAGGAGCGCGCCCGCAGGTAAGCGAGAGCGACTTCGAGCGGAAGCGACTTCATCCGGCCATTGCCCGCCGCCGCTTCTCCATCTCTCCGATGAAATCCTCGAAGAGGACGTTGGCGTCGTGGGGCCCGGGAGAGGCCTCCGGGTGAAACTGGGCGGCCAGAATCGGAAGAGTCCGATGGCGAAATCCCTCGAGCGTGCCGTCGTTCAGGTTGACGTGCGTCGCCTGCACGTCTCCGGAGAGAGTCTCACCGACCACGGCGAAACCGTGGTTCTGCGAGGTGATCGCGACGGTGCGAGTCGCCAGGTCCTGGACGGGATGGTTCGCTCCCCGGTGGCCGAACTTCAGCTTGAACGTCGTGCCGCCGAGAGCGAGGCCCAGAAGCTGGTGCCCGAGACAGATGCCGAAGATCGGCCGCTCCGGCACGAGGCGTTCGATCGTCGAGATGGGTCCGGCGAGGGCGGCGGGATCGCCCGGACCGTTCGACAGGAACACTCCGTCCGGGTCGTCATCGAGAATGCGTGCCGCCGGCGTGGACGCGGGAAACACCTTCACGTGGCACCCGGCTGCGTTCAGTAGCCGCACGATGTTGCGCTTCATGCCGTAGTCGATCGCGGCGACGCGGAACCGCTCGCGACTTCCGTCCGAACGGAACTCCTCCGCCTCGCGCGTCGAGACGGCGAGGGCGAGGTCGCTTCCGACCATGGACGGCGATTCCCGAACCCGCGCGAGGAGCTCCTCCGGGTCGGAGATCGCCGTCGAGAGCCCGGCGCGCATCGCCCCCTCCGAGCGGATGCGGCGGACGAGAGCCCGCGTGTCGAGGCCGTGAAGCCCGATCACGCCCTCGCGGCCGAGATAGTCGGCGAGGCTCTCCTCCCCGCCCGCGCCGCTCCAGCGTTCGGGGAAGTCGCGCGCCAGGAAGCCGGCCACGTGAACCCGCGACGACTCGGCCTCGTCCGCGCGCACGCCGTAGTTGCCGACGTGCGCCGCGGTCATCACGACGATCTGGCCCGCATACGAGGGGTCGGTCAAGACCTCCTGGTACCCGCTCATTGAGGTGTTGAAGACGATCTCGCCGAAGGACGTCCCCGGCTTCCCGATCGCCTCGCCCGTCCAGCGCGTCCCGTCCTCGAGGACGAGGAGGCCCTTCAAGCGAGGCGCCCGACGACCGGCGCGAGGAGGCGCACCTCCTTCATGAGCTGGGTGAACATCTCCGGCAGGAGGGCCTGTGGCCCGTCGGACAGGGCGGACTCCGGTCGATCATGCACCTCGATCAGCAGCCCGTCGCTTCCCGCCGCGACCGCGGCCCGCGACATCGGCAGCACCTTCAGGCGCTTCCCCGTGCCGTGGGAGGGGTCTACGAGGATCGGCAGGTGCGAGATCCGCTTGACGTAGGGGATGACGGAAAGGTCGAGCGTGTTCCGCGTGTGGTTCGCGAAAGTCCTCACGCCGCGCTCGCAAAGGACGACTTCGTAATTTCCCTCGGACAGGAGGTATTCGGCCGAGAGGAGGAACTCTTCGATCGTGGCCGACATCCCGCGTTTGAGAAGGACGGGCTTGCGGAGCCGACCGACCTTCTTCAGGAGGGCGAAGTTCTGCATGTTCCGCGCGCCGATCTGGAGGCAGTCCGCGTATTCCGCGACGAGCTCCGCGCTCTCGGTATCGAGGACCTCGGTGACGATGGGGAGACCCGTCTCCTCCCGCACCTTCGCCAGGATTTTCAACCCGGCCTCCCCGAGGCCTTGAAACGAGTACGGCGACGTCCGCGGCTTGAACGCACCACCGCGATAGAGCGTCGCGCCGGCGACCTGGACGGCGCGCGCGATCGACAACGCCTGCTTCTCCGACTCGACCGCGCAGGGTCCGGCGGCGACCGCGACGCGCTCGCCTCCCACCGGCACGCCGCCGATCACGACGACGGTGTCCTCGCGCTTCACCTCGCGGGAGACGAGCTTGTACGCGGCGGTGACCGGGATGACCTCCGCAACGCCCGGAAGATTCTCGAACGCCGCGGACTCGACCGTGCCGCGGTTGCCGGTGATCCCGATGGCGGTGCGTTGCGCGCCCGGGATCGGATGCGCCTGCAGACCGGCGTTCTGGACGGCTTCGACGACGCGGCGAACGTCCTCCGCAGTCGCGAGCGAATCCATGACGATCAGCATCGGGGTGCTATCATTTGCCGGTGAAACACCCCTGTCAAACGGTGAGTTTCTGGCGCGCGGGGCTCGCGGCTCTCACCCTCCTCCTTTTCGCGTCGGCGGCGTTCGCGTACGTCATCAAGCTGAAGGATGGCTCGCTCGTGTTCGCCCGCTCGACTTACACGGTGAAGGGGAAGCGGGCGATCATCACGCTCGAGAACGGTACGATCACGCAGATCGATCTGGACAAGATCGACGTCGCCGGAACCGAGAAGTACAACCGCGAGAACTTCGGAAACGTGATCTCGATCGACGCGCCCGAAGAGAAGCCGAAGCAGCTGCCGACCCCGATCCCGCGGTCGACCCAACCCCTCGGAGACCTCGTACGGCCCCGCCAGACCGGCGGCCTCGGAGTACCGACACCGGGTCCGGCCGCCGCGACCGGAGCGGCCAGCGCGGCCGCGCCCCGCGGGTCCGTGGATCCGGCCGTTCAGGCGGCGTTCTCCCGGGTCTTCGAAGAGACGAGCATCGCCCGCTACCGGATGTCCAACGAGCGCGGCAAGACGCGGCTCTCCGCGACGGCGAACTCCGAGCAGGAGGTTTTCAACGTGCTCGTCGCGTCCGCGCGGGCGATCGTCGAAGCCGCGAATCGGGGGCACCCGGCGACCGTCGAGATCGTGATGACGACCGCGCCCGGCGAACCCGCGGGGACGCTCGAGATGACCCTGGAGCAGGCGAAGCTCCTCGCGTCGAGGGCCACGACGGTCCAGGACTACTTCGTCAAGAACGTGATTTTTTAGGGAGGGCCCTCGGGGGCCAGCTCAGGAAATCTTCCACGTCCCGGCCGACGACGGCTCGGAACTTCTCCGCGTAGGACCCCACCTCTCCGAGGGCCTCGTCCGCGAAGATCCGCTCCACCCGGTGGAGCGGAAAGAACACGGTCGCGGGAAAGAAGGAAGGTTCTCCCCCGGTCGCGACCTCGCGCATCCAGCCGTCGAGCGTGTCGAGCGCGAGCCCTCGCACGGTGACTCCCGCGGGGCTCGTCTCGTGGAGCACTCCCCAGAATTTTTCACGCGGGGCGACGAGGTTCACGAAAACGACCTGTCCCGGCTTCAATCGATCTCCTCCGCCTCCGAGAGCTCGATCAGGACGCCGTGGCCGGCGGACGGGTGGAGGAACGCGACGCGCCGGCCGTCCGCACCCGGCACGGGCGTTTCGTGGACGAGGCGAAAACCGCGGGCTTTCAGGTTGGCGAGCGCGTCCTCGAGGTCTCCGACCGCGAAGCAGACGTGATGGACGCCCGGGCCGCGTTTCGCCAGGAACTTCGCGATGGGAGAGTCGGGGCTGGTCGGTTCGAGCAGCTCGAGCCGCGTCCCTCCGATCGGAAGGAAAGCGGTCGAGACACCCTGGCTTTCCACCTTCTCGCGCCGGGTGACCGGGAGCCCGAGTGCTTCGTAGACTCCGAGCGCCGCGTCGATCGAGGAGACGGCGATCCCGACGTGGTCCAGGCGGTAGGCGAAAACGCTCACGCGCTCTCCTCGACCGGCTCGCGCACGAGCCGCTCGAAGAGCCGTGCCGCCGCCGAGTACGGGTCCTCGCTCCGCTCCCGGACGCGCCGAACGGCTTCCTCGAGACCGTCGGTCTCGGGACCGCGGGTCTCGACCGTCCGCCGGAAGCGTTCCTCGAGCAGGGCGAGGAGCCGCGTCCGGGCGCGGCGCACGGCTCGGGCCTCCCCCTCCGGGTTATCCGCGAGCCACCGACCGTGCGACTCCATCGCCTCCACGGCCTCGAGAACGCCTTCGCCCCGCGGGGCCACCGTTCGGACGATCGGCGGGCGCCAGCCGTGTTCCGGCGACAGGTCGAGCATCATCGCGAGCTCGGCCGCGGACCGGTCGGCACCTTCGCGATCCGCTTTGTTCACGACGAAGACGTCCGCGATCTCGAGAATTCCGGCCTTGATGGCCTGGATGTCGTCGCCGAGGCCCGGCACGAGGACGACAGCGACGGTCTCGGCGGTTCGGACGATGTCGACCTCGTCCTGGCCCACACCGACGGTCTCCACGAGAACG
>DASRPJ010000386.1:0-3212 GCA_035646435.1 Thermoanaerobaculia bacterium
GGCGTTGGGCATCGCCGATAAACTGCCTGCGAAATCCGAGCAGGAACGCGCGGCGCACACCGCGCTCGCGACATTCCGGACGAGTGGCTTCGGCTACTTCCTGGAACAGTCCACGCGGCCACAGACGATCGGCTACTCCCTTTTGGATTCACCCGTCGGGCTCGCGGCCTGGTTGCTCGACCATGACACGGACAGCTACTACAAGATCTCCCGCGCGTTCGTCGACCGCGACCTTTCAAGAGCGACAGAACTGAAGCGACCGCGAGCAGTATCGTCCTACTTGCCGAATACCAGGGGGTCCGTATTCTTCTCGCTGGTGATGGCCAGGTCCCTGTTCTCTCGAAGACGGTCCCTCGCCCCAACTCGACCGACCGGGAGATCAAGTGGTTCAAACTCCCACACCACGGCAGCCGCGCCAACGTGAGCTCGGAATTGCTGACCAGCCTCCCATGCAAGAGATTTCTCCTGTCCAGCAATGGGAAGAACTATCACCACCCCGACAAAGAGGCGGTCGCCCGGGTTATCAAGGCGGGTGAGGGGACCGCCTTGTACTTCAACTACCGGACGGAATACAACGAGGAGTGGGACGATTCATCTCTCAAGAGGTCCCATCGCTACTCAACGACATACCCGGGCCGCGGCAGCCAAGGCCTTCGCATCGACCTGGATCGCTGAGTTCCGCTACGCGATTGGAGGTCGCGAGAACCGGGATTGAATCAGAAGGACTTCGCGCCTACCATTCCGTGCACTGCGAGAGTGGCGGAACCGGCCCGGGTCGCGTTGCGGACTGCTGGGCCGCCGCTGAGCCGACCAGCGCCAGGACGACGACGAAAACTCCCGGGAGGCACGCCACCAGCGTCCGCGATCGTCTACTGTTCACGAAAAGGCCTACGGAACTAGTTTAGCCGAGGCGGTGAACGACCTCGGCGCTCGGATCACGGAGCAAACGGGGTTGCGGACGCCGAATCACCCTTCCATCACGCCTTGCAGAGCATTCACGGCCGCACCTCAACTCCAGCGTATTGATGACCAAGGATTCGATTGCTGCTCGGCGAGGCGCCGCGCTTCGACGAGTTTCCTTGCTTCTGCAATGAAGTGAGGAGCATTGCGCGCGCCGACACCGATCATCGCCCGGGCCACGTCCGCGGGCCTGGCGGCCGCGAGCTTCCCGAGCGAATCGATGCCGGCGCGAATCAGTCCTCGTTCGCGAGCCGCACCGATTCCGACGATGCTCGTGAGCGCCGTGGGAATCGGCTTAGGGAAGAAAGCCCTGGTCGCGGGGAAGCTGCGTTCGACTTCGTGGGGCATCACCGGTCGACCACCCAGACTGACGATCTGAGCGCCGCAGTTACGACAGTCGCCGACGATGGTTGGCCGGCCGGCCGGGCTGCGGCTCACGCCGGTGTTCTTGAGGCTGTTCCGAGTGCCGCAGTGGCCGCAATAAGAATCGCGGTCGGGTTCCTCTCCGGCTGCCTGATCGGCGGGCGTCGGGGGACGTAAACCTTCCGGGGGCACGGGCGGCGGCGGCACAGGAACGCGGTCGTAAGCCACTCGAAGCTCGGAGACCTTCAATTCGCCCGGCGCCTCAGCGATGAATGCGATTGGCACTGTAGCCAGCTTCGAGAGCTGAAGGGACATCGACCGAACCCCTATCGCGGTTCGCGCGGGCAAAACAAGATGCACTTCCGCCCGCGTCGCCTGATCGGGGACGGTACCTCCAGCGGGCACGTGAGAGTCCTCGGGAGATAGGTTCACCACAATCGTGGCGGCAGCTGGTGGACCGTTGGCCGTGAGGTAATGCAGCTCGATTCGCGGCGCGGCCTCAGAACCGACGACCGACCCGTCGAATTGGAAGAGAAAATCCTCGCCGGCGTTCACCGGCAGATTCTGGGTCAGCTCTGCGTCGGCGGTGCCGGCGTTCGCGACGATCGCGAGATTGGCCCGAACCTCGACGAGAACCTTGTCAGCCCCGTTGGGGTTCAGGGTCCAACCTATGGGCAAACTGTTCTCCAGGGCTTGGAGGTTGAAGTTGTCCAAGCGGTTCCCGGTGACTTCGAGCGAGGCGTCGGTGATGTCAGCCGTGCCGCTGGCAGGAACACGGAAACGCACCTCGGCTTGAGCCGCGCCTTCCGGCGCTTTAACGCGAATGCGATGCTCGGGAGCCGGAACGGAAACGGGACGCGCGACGCCGGTGGGAAGCTCGACACGGTCGGTGATCGGAACCGTGTCGACTCGCTGGAACTTCCCGAGCGAGTTTCGCCAGGAGAGCTCGGCGACGGCGCCTGGGACGTCGGCAAGGGCATGGAACGAGAACTGGTATCGGCAGGAAGCGGCGACGGGCACGACTTGGGATAGGGCCGCGTCCGCGGGTGTCAGTCGACTGTCTTCGACGCGAAGCCCCGTCAGCCGAGCGATGGAGCTCGTCTGACGTTGGGAGAAGCTCAGGCCCAAACCGGTGTCGCTCCCTTGCTCGGCCCGAGGGAGTCGAGCGATCGTGCCGCCGCCGAGCGACCACTCAGCGGGCAATATGCTCTCGTCCGTTGTTGCTTCGAACCAATGCGTGAAGTCGGCATTGGCGAGGTGCTCGCCTTCGGGGCACGGCGGGGGATCGCCACTCGTGGATTGGACAAGCGACTCGCTGACTGCACGGGCCAATTCTTCATTCGGCGAGAAATCCACACGCCTCAGATGCGCAAAGCGATCCAGAGTCACCCGGCTGATCGTGGTCGGGCCACCGGCCAGGATCGCGATGGGCACCTGAAAGTCCTTCGGCTTGGAGCGCAAGCGGAACAAGCCCGCGAGAGCTCCGGCCGGGGCCGATGACAGAACGATCCCCGAGGCGGGGACTGGAGTCGCGAGCCGCCAGGAGAGGCTGCCATCGTCGGTCCGCTGCATCCCGAGCCGCGGAAAGGGGGCGCGACCCGCGCTCCAGTGGAGCGTCCCCGCCAAGCTCTGCAGCACGACCCAATACGGAATACTGCCGAGAAAACGAAACTCTTCGGGCAGGGGAACGCTGACCCAACTGGCGCTCCCATCGGCTTTGGGATCTATGGCGAGTTCCGCCGGCCGCGACAATAGCGACCGGCTGTCCGGTTTACCAGCCATGTCCGGGCGAAGGTCGAGCCGAAACCGCGCGCTGTCCCCGACCGCCCGGATCAGCAGATCGACCGCAACCGCCGAAGAGGGAGCGTCGAGCGATACCGACTGAGCTT
>DASRPJ010000387.1:0-3576 GCA_035646435.1 Thermoanaerobaculia bacterium
CGGACGTTCAGCGAGAAGTCGCACGCCGGGTAGTTCGCGCAGCCGTAGAACGGCCGGAACCGGCCGCGCCGCTCGACGATCACGCCGCCGTCCTTCGGGCACCGGACGCCCGTGTCCTGGACCGGCTTCGGTGGCTTGTACTTGCACGTCGGGTAGTTCGAGCACGACACGTAAGCCCCGAAGCGGCCGTGACGCCGCACCAGGTTTCCGCCGCACTCGGGGCACGTCTGACCCGTGGGCTCGTCGGGGCGCGCCTCGGCCTTGCCTCCCGCCATCACGACGTTCACGACGTTGCGGCACTTCGGGTAGGCCGTGCAGCCGAGGAACGCGTTCCCGCTCCGCCCCTGCCGCAGCTTCATCGGCGAGCCGCACTCCTCGCACGTCGTCGACTCGAGGTCGGCGGCGTCGATCGTGTCCTCGTCCGGGTCGGGGATGTTCAGCGTGAACGTGCAGTCGGGGTACCCGCTGCACGCGATGAAGAGCCCGTTCTTGCCCATCCGCAGCTTCAGCTTCTTGCCGCAGTTCGGGCACGCCTCCGACAGCTCGGGCGCGACGGGAAACTGGAGGAGCCGCCGCGCCTCCCCGAGCGGGATCCCCGCCTTGCCGGACACCATGGCTTTGAGTGCGCGGTCGCGGTCCTTCGTGAATTTCTTGTCGAACTCCGCGAGCGCGTCGCGCCAGGAGACCGTCCCCTCCTCGACCTCGTCCAAGCGGTCCTCCATCCGCGCCGTGTACCCCGTCTCGAAGAAGTCGTCGAAGTAGGGGATCAGGAGCTCCAGCACGGTCCGGCCGAGGGCCGTCGGCACGAAGCGGCGGTCCTTCTTCCGCACGTACTCGCGGTCCTCGAGCTTGCGGAGGATCTCCGCGTACGTCGAAGGCCGCCCGATTCCGTTCTCCTCGAGGAACTTCACGAGGGACGCCTCGTTGTAGCGCGGCGGCGGCTGCGTCGACTTCTTCTCCGGCTGGATCGCGACGAGCTCGAGCGTCTCTCCCGCCGCGAGCGGCGGGAGCTTCGCTCCGTCCTTCTCCGCCTCGTCGTCTTCCTCGGCCCCGACGCCGTAGACGGCGAGGTAGCCGGGCGTCTTCAGCGTGGAGCCGGACGCGCGGTAGAGCGCGCGGCCCGCCTCGATCTCCGCCGACACCGTGTCGTAGACGGCAGGCGACATCTGGGACGCGACGAACCGCTCCCAGATCAGCCGATAGAGCTTCGCCTCGTCGGCCGGCAGGAATTTCGCGACCTCGTCGGGCGGGAGCGCGAGGTCCGTCGGGCGGATCGCCTCGTGCGCGTCCTGCGTGTCGCGCTTGCTCTTGAAGAAGCGGGCGCTTTCCGGGAGCACGTCCGCCCCCGTCCCGTAGCGTGACGAGATGTGCTCGCGGACCGAGGCGAGCGCGTCGTTCGAAACGCGCGTCGAGTCGGTGCGCATGTAGGTGATCAGTCCGACGATGCCGCGGCCGGGGATCTCCCTTCCCTCGTAGAGCCGCTGCGCGATCTGCATCGTCCGGCGGACCGCGAAACCGAGCCGTCGCGCGGACGCCTGCTGGAGCTGCGACGTGATGAACGGCGGCGGCGGGTTCTTCCGCCGCTCGGAGGTGTCGACTTTCGCGACCCGCCAGGCGGAGCGCTCGGCCTCCTCGCGAACGCGCGCGGCCGCGGCTTCGGAGTCGAGCCGCGGATCGGTCCCGTCGAACTTGAGCTTCTGGCCGTCGAACGAGACGAGCTTGGCCGTAAACGGTGGCGGCGCCGCCGCCTGGAGCGTGGCGTCCACCGTCCAGTACTCGACGGGGAGGAACGCCTCGATCTCCCGCTCCCGCTCGCAGATGATCCGCAGGGCCACGGTCTGGACGCGGCCGGCCGAGAGGCCCCGCCAGACCTTCTTCCAGAGCAGGTCGGATACCTCGTAGCCGACGAGCCGGTCGATGATGCGCCGCGCCTGCTGCGCGTCCACGAGGCGGGAGTCGATCTCGCCCGCCGCGGCCATCGCCGCGAGGACCGCCTTCTTGGTGATCTCGTTGAACCGGACGCGCCGGAACGGAGTGCCCTTCGCGAACGGAGACAGCGCCTCCTGGAGGTGCCAGGAGATCGCCTCCCCTTCCCGGTCCGGGTCCGCCGCGAGGAAGACGGCTTCCGCCCTGCCGGCGGCGCGCTTCAGCTCGAGGAGCGTCTTCTCCTTGCCGTGGAGGACCTCGTACGTCGGCTCGTAGGAGTCGTCGCGGTCGACGCCGAGCCCCTTCTTGGGGAGGTCCCGGACGTGGCCGTAAGACGCGAGAACGCGGAAGTCCTTGCCGAGGAATTTCTCCAGGGTCCGGGCTTTGGCGGGGGATTCGACGATGACGAGGTTGCTCATGTTGGGGCGTCGGACGGTGCCATATCAGCCTGCAAAGCGCAAACGGCCCGTTCGAGTACTTCAACAGGAACGTATTCCCGGCGGCAACTACCCGCTCGCTGTTAGCGCTTTAGCGGTCGAGCCCCCTCTCATTCCAAGTAGGCATCTCCCTCCTGTCTTCCGAGGAGCGCTTCCCCCCTGTCATTCCGAGCGCTTCCCCCCTGTCATTCCGAGGAGCGCAGCGACGAGGAATCTGGCCCCCTCTCGGCCAGGGCCCAGATCCCTCGCGGAGCCTGTCCTGAGCAGAAGGCGGTTCTGTCCAAGGGGAACCAGATCCCTCGCTTCGCTCGGGATGACACGGGAGAGCGAAGGGCTCGGGATGGCACACGCTGTCATTCCGAGGAGCGAAGCGACGAGGAATCCCCCGAAACGCAGGGGGTCCTTCGCTTCGCTCAGGATGACAGCCAGGGGCGAGGGCTCGGGCTGACACGGGATCTTTAGCGGCGCGGGATCTGACCCCCTCGCCTTCCGATTGATCACAGCACTTCGGCTGGGGGGGTCAGACCCCGGACTGGCTCTAACGCGCCGCGCCGTACCGGCCGGCGTCGGACACGACGAGCCCCGCCGCCTCCAGCTCGAAGAGCGCCGCGAGGACGGTCGCCGCGGGAAGGTCGAGGGCCTCGCCGAGCTCGTCCGCGGTGAGCGATTCCTCGCGCAGGAGGCTCTCGTAGATTCGACCGGCCTCGGCCGACAGCTGCGCGGGGGTCCGCTGCCCCTCGACCCGCCGCACCGGCGCGCCGACCGCCGGAAAGAGCTCGGAGAGAACGTCCTCCGCTCCGCGGCAGAGGATCGCGCCGTCCCGGAGGAGCTCGTGCGTCCCGATCGACGTCTCCGAGAAGACGCTTCCGGGAACCGCGAAGACGTCGCGGCCGCAGTCGATCGCGAGTCGGGCGGTGATCAAGGAACCGCTCCGCCGCGAGGCCTCGACGACGACGACGCCCGAAGCGAGCCCCGCGATGATGCGGTTTCGCACCGGGAAGTTCTGTGGACGCGGCTCCGCGCCCGGGTGGAACTCCGACAGGAAAAGGTCGGTCGCCGCCATCGCGGCTTTCAGCCGGGAGTGCTCGCGGGGATAGTCGACGTCGACGCCGCAACCGAGGACCGCGACGGTGCCCCCCGGTCCCTCCCGCGCGGCCTCGTGCGCGGCCGCGTCCACGCCGCGCGCGAAGCCGGAGACGATCGTCACGCCGGC
>DASRPJ010000388.1:0-4797 GCA_035646435.1 Thermoanaerobaculia bacterium
GGCGACGTCATGAAGGAGTCGGCGCGCGCCGCCTGGACGTTCGCGCGCTCCCACGCCGCCTGGCTCGGAATCTCCGAGACGGAGTTCGAGCGGGACGTCCATGTCCACGTGCCGGCGGGCGCGATCCCCAAGGACGGTCCCTCGGCCGGAATCGCGATGGCGTCGGCGCTCGTGTCGGCGTTCTCGAAGCGCCCCGTGAGGAACGACGTGGCGATGACCGGCGAGATCACGATCTCGGGCCGGGTTCTGCCGATCGGCGGGTTGAAGGAGAAGATCCTCGGCGCCGTGCGGGCCGGAATCACGACGATCGTGATTCCGAAAGAGAACGAGCCCGACCTCGAGGACCTGACCGAGGAGGTGCGCTCGAAGCTCGACGTCCACCCGGTCGGCTCGCTCGGCGAGGCGCTCGCCGTCACGCTGCGCGACACCGCCTTCGAGGAAGGGCGGCTTCTCTTCGGGACGAACGGCGACGCCGCGGGAGACCAGATCCGGCACTGACGCGGGGTCAGGTCTTCACCTGACACCTTCCGACGCCGGACCGACTGACCGAAGGGCTATCTCTTCTTCCGCGGAGGCTTTCGCGCCTTTGGTGTCTCCGCCGTGGGGACGAGGCCGAGTCTGACCAGCTTTTGTGCGAGGGCGTAAACGTCGTCGCGCGCACCGGCTCGGCGGAGGCCGGCCGCGACGACGTGCACGGTCCGAGACGCCCTCTCAACCGTGTACAACACGCGGTAGCGCTGGCCGATGGCTCTCAAGCTGCGGAATCCCATGAGTCCTTCCCGCAGCGGTTTTCCCTGTTTCTCGGGCTCGAGCTCCAGTTTCTTCGACACGTCAAAGAGCTCCTGCTGGATGCGTCGGTCGCCGGCCCGGGAGAGCATCCGAACGGCCGTCTCCGTCCAGACGACTTCATAACGGGTTCCCGATGTCACCGCCGCAGGTGGAGGCGGCGCGCGACCTCATCGAGCGAGCGGACCTTGCCCCCCTCGAGGTCGGCGAGACTGCCGCGAAGAGCCTCGACCGCTTCCGGATCGGACATCACGTCGAGCGTTTCGACGATGCCGTCGTACAGCTCCGCCGACATTACCGCGAGAGCGGGCTTCCCACGGTGAGTCACGCGGATCACGGTCTCGGGACTCTTCTGCAGCTCACGGTTGATCCCCGTGAGCCTCTGTCTCATGGTCATCAATGGCATCTCGGTCACGTCTTCCTCCGTACGACTAAGCGTACGCATAGTAGTACGGTTCACGTCCGGCGTCAAGGAGGATAATCTCCGGCCAGAAATGCCCCTCCCCTCCGGCACGCGGCTCGGACCGTACGAGGTCGTCTCCCCGCTGGGCGCCGGCGGCATGGGAGAGGTCTACCGGGCGCGCGATACGCGACTCGGGCGCGAGGTCGCGGTAAAGGTTCTTTTGCCGGAAGTCTCAGCCGACGACTCGCGCCGCCGCCGATTCGAGCAGGAGGCGCGCAGCGCATCGGCTCTCAACCACCCGAACATCGTTACGGTCTACGACGTCGGATCCGTCGATTCGACGATCTACCTCGCGATGGAGCTCGTCGAGGGGAGGACCGTCCGCGAGCTGCTCGCCGACGGCGCGCTCCCCTTGCGCAAGCTGCTCGACGTCGCCGTCCAGGTCGCCGAGGGGCTCGCCAAGGCGCACGACGCCGGGCTCGTGCACCGGGACCTGAAACCGGAAAACCTGATCGTCTCCAAGGACGGTTTCGTCAAGATCCTCGACTTCGGGCTCGCAAAGCTGACCGAGATGACGTCTTCCGACGGCAGCTCGACCCTGCAGACGATGGCCGGCGCGCCGGGTACCGTTCCGGGGACCGTGATGGGAACGGTCGGGTACATGTCGCCGGAGCAGGCGAGCGGCCGCGACGTCGACTACCGCTCCGACCAGTTCTCCCTCGGTTCGATCCTCTACGAGCTCGCGACCGGCCAGCGCGCCTTTCAGCGGAACACCGGCGCGGAAACGCTGACCGCGATCATCCGCGAGGAGCCGGTTCCCGTCGGGCAGGCGAACCCGCGCGTGCCGGCGCCCGTGCGCTGGATCGTCGAGCGTTGCCTCGCGAAGGAGCCGGAAGAGCGATTCGCTTCCACGAAGGACCTCGCGCGTGACCTGCGAAGCCTGCGCGACCACCTCTCGGAGACGTCGGTCTCCGTCTCCGACTCGGTAGCGTCCGGACCCGCGCGCCGGACGGTTCCCTCCTGGCTCGTGCCGGTGATCGCGCTGCTCGCGGGTGCGGCCCTCGCCGTCGCCGGACTGAAACTGTTCTCCGGCACCCGGACGTCAGCGAGTCCCGCGCCGCAACGGCTGACCTTCCGGCACGGCTCGATCGTAGCCGCGAGGTTCGCGCCGGACGGTCGCTCGGTCGTCTACTCGGCCGCCTGGGACGGCAAGCCGATCGCGCTTTTCACGACCCGCGCCGAGAGCCCGGAATCGCGCGCGCTCGACCTGCCCCCGGCATCGCTCCTCTCGGTCTCCTCCACGGGCGACCTCGCCGTGTCTCTCGGCTGGCAACCCGTCCTCGGCTGGGAGGCCCTGGGAACTCTCGCCCGGGTGTCGCTCGAGGGCGGAGCCCCCCGCGAGATTCTCGAGGACGTCATGGGTGCCGACTGGTCAGCCGACGGAAAGGAGCTCGCGGTCATTCGCGAGACCGGCGCGACGCGCCGGCTCGAGTTCCCGATCGGAAAGCGGTTGCACGACTCGGTCGGCTGGTTGAGCCACCCGCGTGTGTCTCCGGACGGAATGTCGATCGCCGTGATCGACCACCCCCAGCGCGGCGACAACCTCGGACAGATCGTCGTTTTCCAGCCCGACGGCAAGAAGACCTTGGACGGGCCCCCCGCGGTCACCGGGCTCTCCTGGTCCCCGGACGGCAAGGAGGTCTGGTACACGGGAGCAAACCTCTCGGCCGTCACGCTCTCCGGAAGAGTTCGCGAGGTCGCCAACTTCATGGGTTTCGCGACCATTTACGACATCTCCCGGGATGGCCGAGCGCTGCTGTCCCGCAATACGTGGAGGCGGGAGATCGTCGCCCTCGCACCCGGCGAAACGGCGGAGCGCAACCTGACGTGGCTCGACTGGTCGTTTCCGACGGCGCTTTCGGACGACGGCAAGACGGTCCTCTTCGACGAACAGAACCTGCCTCAGTACCTCGCCTACCTCCGTAGGACCGATGGCTCTCCGGCGGTCCTGCTCGGGCAGTACCACTCGCTCGATCTCTCGCCCGACGGGAAGTGGGCGCTCATGGCAGCCCAGGACGGCAAGGAAATGGTCCTCCTGCCAACGGGGGCCGGTCAACCGCAGAAGCTCCCGGCGGGCGGCTTGACCAATCAGGGCGGCGGGTTCTTTCCCGACGGTCGTCGCGTGTACTCGATTGCCAGCGAGGCCGGGCGCGGAACGCGCATCTGGGTTCAGGACGTCGCGGGATCGAAGCCGAAGCCGATCACCCCGGAGGGAGTGTCCCTCACGGTGCCGAAGCCCATCTCTTCCGACGGCACCACGATCCTGGCGCAGGGGCCGGATCGCCGCTACATGCTCTATCCGACCGAGCCGGGCGAGCCGCGTCCCGTGCCGGGAATCCAGAGCGGAGAGTCCCTGATCCGCTGGACCGCCGACGGCCGCGGAATCTGGGTCTACCGGACGAACGAGGTCCCCGCGAAGGTCTATCGACTGGACGTGGCGACCGGCGAGCGCTCGCTCTGGAAGGAGCTCACCCCGCCGGACCCCGCGGGCGTGCTCGTGATCGGCCCGATCCTGATGACGCCGGACGGCAAGTCCTACGTCTATTCGTACCGCCGGACGCTGGACGAGCTGTTCCTGGTGGAGGGGCTGAAGTAGAGCCGGGTCAGGGTTCACCTGACACTCTTCCGACAAAAAAGTTTGCCGGGAACGGGCCGGGTGCTCCTCCCCCCCGATAACATTCGTCCATGCGGGACGTCGTCATCCAGCCGACGCTCGAGAGCTGGCGGGCGGCGGCGCGGACATTGCTCGCGGAAGGCGTCGCTCCGGAAGAGATCGTGTGGCGCGAGGCGGCGACGCAGGGCGGACTCTTCGAGCCCGAAGTCATCCCCGAGGCGCCGGGCGATGCCCCTTTCCGCGTCCCGCGCGCGTTCGTGGATCTGGCGGGGACGGCCGCGCGGCACTCCGACCCGGAGCGCTGGCGGCTTCTCTATTCGGTCCTCTGGCGGATCGTCCGCGGGACGCCCGACCTCCTCGCCTCCGAGACCGATCCCGACCTCGCGCGGCTGAAAAAGCTCGCGCGGCAGATCGCCGACGCGGACCTCGCGGCACGGACGCCCGGCGCCGCCGAGTTCGTGCCGAAGACTAACGACCTAGAGGAGCTCCGTCGCGCCTCACTCACGTGCCGCGGGTGCGACCTCTACCGCGATGCGACCCAGACCGTCTTCGGGAAAGGACCGCCCGGAGCCCGCGCCGTCTTCGTGGGCGAAGCGCCCGGCGATCAGGAGGACCTCCAGGGCGCGCCGTTCGTCGGGCCGGCCGGCGAAGTCTTCGACCGCGCGCTCGTCGCGGCGGGCCTGCCCCGAGGGGACGTCTACGTCACCAACGCGGTGAAGCACTTCAAGTTCGTGCGGACGCCGAAGCGCCGCATCCACCAGACTCCCGGCTCGGTCGAGATCGCGGCGTGCCGCCCGTGGCTCGAGGCCGAGCTCGCGGTCATCCGGCCGGAGATGGTCGTCTGCCTCGGCGGAACCGCCGCGAAGTCGCTCCTCGGCGCGGACTTCCGGATCATGAAACAGCGCGGCCAGATCTTCGAGGGCACCGGCTGGGC
>DASRPJ010000389.1:0-3984 GCA_035646435.1 Thermoanaerobaculia bacterium
TCTTCGGGTCGCGATTCACGTCGATATACTAATCGGGGGTAAAGCCATGGAATCGAAAGCGCTGAATCTCCAGCGGTGGATCGACGAGCACCGGAGTCTCCTGAAGCCGCCGGTGGGCAACAAAAAGGTCTTCGAGGATGACGACTTCATCGTCATGGTCGTCGGCGGGCCGAACAACCGCAAGGACTTTCACCTCGACGAGGGACCCGAGTTCTTCTATCAGCTCGAAGGCGAGATGGTCCTGAAGACGATCCAGGGCGGAAAGGTAGTGGACATCCCGATCCGCGCGGGCGAGGTCTTTCTCCTTCCGCCGAACACCCCCCATTCGCCCCAGCGGATGCCGAATTCCGTGGGCCTCGTCGTCGAACGCAAGCGGCTTCCGCACGAAAAGGACGGGGTTCAGTTCTATTGCGACAACTGCAATTCCCTGCTCTACGAAGAGTTCTTCACTCTCCAGGACGTCGAAAAGGATTTCCCGCCGATCTTCGACCGGTTCTTCGGCGACGAAAAGAAGCGCACCTGCAAGAGGTGCGGCACGGTGATGCCCGCGCCGACCCGCTGACTTGCTGAAGGTCGACGTCCACACTCACATCCTTCCCGAGAGACTGCCCGACTTCCGGAAAATGCCGGGAGGCGAAAGGTTCGTTCGAATCGAGCATCACGCGCCCGGCCGCGCGCGGCTAATCGTCGATGGTTCCTCGTTCCGCGAGATCGAAAGCAACAGCTGGAGCGTCGAGGCGCGGCTGGCCGAATGTGACGCGGCGGGCGTCGACGTGCAGGTTCTCTCGACGGTGCCGGTCCTGTTCAGCTACTGGGCGCAGCCGGATCCCGCGCTCGACCTCGCGAGGCGCCTGAACGACCACATCGCCGGGGTCGTGGCCGCGCATCCTTCGCGCTTCGCCGGTCTCGGAACGATCCCCATGCAGAGCCCCGAGCTCGCGATCCGGGAGCTCGAGCGCTGCGTGCGGGAGCTCGGGCTCTCGGGTGTCGAGATCGGCTCGAACGTCAACGGTGCGAACCTCGACAGCCCGGAGCTCTTTCCGATCTTCGAGGCGGCCGCCTCGCTCGGCGCCGCCGTCTTCGTCCACCCGTGGGAGATGGCCGGCAGAGACCGGATGACGCGCTACTGGCTCCCCTGGCTCGTCGGGATGCCCGCGGAGCTATCGCTCGCGATCTGCTCGCTCATCTTCGGCGGAGTGCTCGAGAGGCTGCCGGCCCTGCGGATCGCCTTCGCGCACGGCGGCGGCGCTTTTCCGGCGACGATCGGGCGCATCGTCCGCGGCTTCGAAGCGCGGCCCGATCTGTGCGCCGTTTCCAACGGCGTTTCCCCGCGTGAATACCTGGGGCGGATCTACGTCGACTCGCTCGTGCACGAGCCGCTGATGCTGCGCTACCTCTTGGACCTGATGGGTCCCGATCGGATCGCGCTGGGCAGCGACTATCCCTTCCCGCTCGGCGAGGCCCGCCCGGGAGAGCTGATCGATTCCTGCGGATTCCCGGAGAAGACCCGTGCCCGACTGCTGCACGGCACGGCGCTCGAGTGGCTCGACCTTCCGGCCGCACGCTTCGGCGGAGCCGCTTCTCGGGGGCGAGGCCCGGACCAGGGGTGAACGAGCCGGACCGGTCTTTCAAGCCCGGACGCGACTTCGCGATCGCCCTGGACCAGGGCGACCCGCTCCGGCGGTTCCGAGACGAGTTCCACATTCCCCGGAGCGAGAACGGCGAAGAGGAGATCTATTTCGTCGGCAACTCGCTCGGGCTCCTCCCCCGAAGGACTCCGAAGTCCGTCGACGAGGAACTGGAGAAGTGGCGGCGGCTCGCCGTCAAGGCACACTTTTCGGGGGAGAACCCGTGGATGCCCTACCACGAGCTCCTGGCCGAGCCGATGGCCCGGCTCGTGGGCGCTTCCCCGACCGAAGTCGTGACGATGAACTCGCTCACCGTCAACCTTCACCTGATGATGACGAGCTTCTACCGCCCGACCCGCGAGCGGCATCGGATTCTCCTCGAGGAGCATGCGTTCCCGTCGGACGACTACGCGGTCGAGTCCCAGGCCATCGTCCACGGCTTCGACCCGGCCGAGGCGCTCGTGCGGCTCTCGCCCGGCCCGGGCCAGCACACGATCGATACCGCCGAGGTTGCCCGTGTCCTCGAACGCGACGGTGAGTCGATCGCCCTGGTCCTGCTTCCGGGAGTCCAGTACTACACCGGTCAGGCTTTCGAGATCGAGGCGGTCACGCGACTCGCGCACGAGAAGGGGTGCGTCGTCGGCTTCGACCTGGCTCACGCGGCGGGAAACCTCGTCCTCTCTCTCCACGACTGGAACGTGGACTTCGCCGTGTGGTGCACGTACAAGTACCTGAATTCGGGCCCGGGCTCGGTAGGCGGCTGCTTCGTCCACGAACGGCACGGCCGGCGGCAGGACCTGCAGCGTCTGGCCGGATGGTGGGGGCACGACAAGGAATCGCGCTTCCGGATGCAGCCCGGATTTCGACCGATCCCGGGCGCGGAGGGATGGCAGCTCTCGAATCCTCCGATCCTCTCGCTCGCGGCGATCCGAGCTTCGCTCGACATATTCATGGAAGCGGGGGGGATGGAGCCGCTGCGGGAGAAGTCGCTTCGCTTGACGGGCTACCTCGAGTGGCTGCTTGCCCGGGAAATGGGTAATGCGGTCGAGATCCTCACTCCGAGAGATCCGCGCCGGAGGGGATGCCAGCTCTCGTTGCGGGTGAAGTCGAACGCTTCGGGAAGGACCGTTTTCGAGAGACTCGAAGCTTCCGGCATCACCTGCGACTGGCGCGAGCCCGACGTGATCCGGGTGGCTCCCGTCCCTCTCTACAACCGATACGAGGAAGTCCACCGCTTCGTCGAGATTCTTCGGAACGCGTTGTGAGGGACCCCCGCGAGACCCCGGAGATCACACTCGTCGGCGCCGGTCTCGCCGGATCGCTGCTGGCGATCTTCCTGGCGCGGCGCGGATATCGCGTGACGCTCCTCGAGCGCCGCCTCGATGCGAGGAAGACGTCGACTGCGGCGGCGGCGGGGCGCTCCATCAACCTGGCGCTCGCCAATCGCGGCATCACGGCGCTCGAAGAGGTCGGCGTGATGGAGAGCGTCCGGTCCATGCTGATTCCGATGGCCGGGAGGATGCTCCATGACGAGGAAGGCGGGCTCCGGCTGATCCCCTACGGCAACAAGCCCCATGAAGTCATCTACTCGGTCTCGCGCGCGGGCTTGAACACGCTCCTCCTGGATGCCGCCGAATCGACCGGAACAGTCGCGGTCCGCTTCGGAGCGACGGTCTCGACCGTGGATTTCAGGAAACGTCAGGTGCGCTTCCTGGCCGAAGGGGATCCCGAGCGGCAAACGCAAGCGATGCCCTACGAAGTCCTCATCGGGACGGATGGAAGCGCCTCGGCGGTTCGCGCCGCGATCCTGGAACGGACGGGCGGACGGCTTGCCGAAGAGCCGCTCGGCCACGGGTACAAGGAGCTCTCGATTCCCGCTGCAGACGGAGGCG
The DNA here is from genome assembly GCA_035646435.1 of Thermoanaerobaculia bacterium. Classification (GTDB taxonomy): domain Bacteria; phylum Acidobacteriota; class Thermoanaerobaculia; order UBA5066; family Gp7-AA6; genus Gp7-AA6. The sequence goes on from DASRPJ010000389.1 coordinate 3,521, forward strand.
GCGGCGGATTTCGGATGGAGAGGGGCGCCCTCCACATCTGGCCGAGAGGCGAGTACATGCTGATCGCGCTCCCCAACGTCGACGGTTCTTTCACTGTGACCCTGTTCCTGCCGAATCAGGGGGACGAAGGCTTCCAGGCCCTGACGACGACCGAGGCCGTTTACGCGCTCTTCGAACGTCGATTCGCGGACGCGATTCCGCTCATGCCCCGCCTCGGAGAGGAGTTCTTCGAGAACCCCACCGGCCACTTGGAGACGATCCGGTGCGACCCCTGGTCGTTCGAGGACCATGGGCTCGTTCTGGGTGACGCCGCGCACGCGATTGTTCCCTTTCACGGGCAGGGCATGAACGCGGCGTTCGAAGATTGCAGCGCCTTCGATCGATGTCTGGGAGATCCCGATCGCCCGTGGAACGAAATCTTTACGCAATTCGAGAAGCGCCGCCGGCCCGATACCGACGCGATC
>DASRPJ010000390.1:0-3690 GCA_035646435.1 Thermoanaerobaculia bacterium
TGCCGCCGACGTCGCGGATGATCGCGAGCTGGCTGCCGTCCGGCGACCAGTCCGCCTCGCGAACGCCCTCCAGTACCTCGCGAGGCGCTCCGCCTTCGAGCGGCATGCGCGCGAGCGTTCCATCGAACAGCGAATGGCCCAGATAGCGGGCCTTGGTGAGCACCGCGAGCTCACCCCGCGAGGAGACCGCGAGAAGGTGGACCCCGGTCAAGCCGCTCGGCGTCCCGCCGGGAAAGTCGGGTTTCGAGGTCACGATCTCCGGCGTGTTTCCCTGACGGGCGGAGCTGTAGACGACGGTCTTTCCGTCCGGAGCGAACCGGGCGTTGAAGATCGCCTGCTGCACGAAGGAGAGCTGCTGGAACGTTCGAGGCTCGGACGTTGAAAGACCCCGCTCGACGCGCCGACCCGCGAAGAAAGCCCCCACGGCCACGGCGGCGATCGCGATCGGAATGGCCACGGTCAGGAGGCGGCGGCGCGGCCGGGCCGGCGGAAGAGCGATCGAAGTCGTCGAGGGAGCCGAGAGTCCCGACAGCGCCTCGAGGTCGAACGCGAGGTCGCGGATGGACTGGAACCGCTGCTCGGGGTTCTTTTCGAGGCAGTGCCGCAGGATCCGTTCGAGCCCGGGCGTGACGTTCTGGTTCGTGGCCGAGAGGTCCGGCGGGTCCTCCCGGAGGATCGCCGACATCGTGTCCGCCGCGGAATCGCCGTGGAAAGCGCGCCTGCCCGCGAGCATTTCGTAGAGGATCGCCCCGAACGCGAAGATGTCGGCGCGGGCGTCCGCGGGCCTTCCGCGGACCTGCTCGGGCGCCATGTACCCCATCGTCCCCAGGACGACGCCCGGTTCCGTTCCGGCAGCGGCCGTCGGGAGGTTCGTGTGCCCGGCGGAAGAGCCTTCCTCCGCGTGCGTCAGCTTCGCCAGCCCGAAGTCGAGGATCTTGACGCGCCCGTCGTTCGTGACGAACACGTTCTCGGGCTTCAAATCCCGGTGCACGATCCCCTTGTCGTGCGCGGCGGCGAGGCCGTGCGCGATCTGGACCGCGTGGTCGATCGCCTTCCGGAGCGACAAATGCCCCCCGGCGAGCTCCGCCCGGAGAGTCTCGCCCTCCAGGAGCTCGGAGACGACGTACGGCGCGCCCTCGTGATCGCCGATGTCGTAGACCGCCGTCACGTTCGGATGGTTCAGGACCCCCGCCGCGCGCGCCTCCTGCTCGAACCGGCGGAGCCGGTCCGCGTCATTCGAGAACGACGCCGGCAGCACCTTGATCGCGACGTCGCGCCCGAGCCGCGGGTCCTTCGCGCGATAGACCTCGCCCATCCCGCCCGCGCCGAGCGGCGAGACGATCTCGTAGGGACCGAGGCGCGATCCGGAAGTCAGCGTCACTTCAGCCCCTCGACCACGTACATCTCCGAAAGGAGCCGGATGTAGGAGTACACGTAGAACCGGCCGTCGGCGGTCGGCACAACCGATCCGACCTGCGTGACCCCGGCCGCGTCGGCAGGCATGAGCTCCTTCCAGAGTTTCTTTTCCCCGGTGGTGACGTCGAGCAGGTGCACTCTCACCGGCAGCTCGTCGCGGCGATGGACGTAGACGAATCGGGAGTCCGCGGTCCACCGGTCGGGGATGTCTCCCGGAACCGAGCCGGGCAGCGGCTTCGGCTCGCCGCCAGCCACGGGATAGAGGTAGATCTTCTGATCCGGGCCGGTCGCGATGATGAACCGCCCGTCGGGGGAAACCCCGTGGCGGAGCATCCGATACCCTTCCGGCGTCAGCGGGCGCGGCTTTCCGCCCGCGAAGTCGCGCACGTAGGTCCGCACTCCGCGGCCCGGCTCGCTCGCGGAGAAGACGATCCGCTTTCCGTCCGGCATCCAGTCGGCAGCGACCACGGTCAGGCCCTCGTGCGAAAGCGGCCTGGGCTCGCCCGCGCCGGTGGGGTAGGCCACAAGATGGCGGTCGACCCCGCCCCCGACCATCGACAGCGCCCACCGTCCATCCGGCGAAAGACTCTCACCGGCGCCTTCGCCGAGCCGGACCGGCGGCGAGCCATCCGTCTTCCGGACGTAGACCGAGTAGCCGGTGCCTCCGCCCTCGCCGCTTTCGAAAAAGAGCAGAGTCGTGCCGTCGGGACTGAGGTCCCGCGCGAGAGACCAATCGAGCCACGACATCTCCTGCTCTTTCTCCGCGCCGGGAGAGATCCCGAGCGCCTCGATCCGGGGTGTGTCGCGCACGACGAGCGCACGTCCCCCGGCAGAAAGGTCGTGCAGGGTGATGTTCCCGGCGACGCGCCCCCGCGGCGTTTCGCGCCCGGACAGTGTGATCGAGTAGAGATCCCGGTTGCCGCGCGTGGCCCCGGTGAACCAAACCTCTCCCTCCGGGGACCACGCGAGGCCCTGAATGCTCGCGAACTCCCGCGAGAGCGTCTTCCGAGTCCCTTCTAGGTCAACGACCGCGACCGTTCCGCTGTCGTCGCCCTTTGCGGCGTGATCCAGGAAGGCTATGCGGTCGCCCGGCGGGGAAAACCTCATGTGGCTGACCCACCCTCCCGTCTGGTACAGCACCTTCCCGATCGGGTACTCGAGGCGATTGACACCGCCCACATCCCGAACGACAGCCAGGTTCTTTCCGTCCGGTCGCCAATCCGCCCACTGCACGTCCTCGAGCACGTCGCGGGGAGCCGCGCCACCGGAGGCGCTCACGCGCGCGAGCGTTCCGGTCCGGATGAAGCCGTCCGGAGTTTGACGGCGGCCGAGGGATACGGCGAGCTCGCCCGAACGCGAGACCGCCAGGACGTCGGCGCCGACGAGGCCGAACGGCCGCGACTCCGGCGTGTCGGCGCGGCTCGTATAGATCTCCATCGGCCGCCCTTCCCAGGCCCCGCTGTAGAAGATCGTCTGCCCGTCCGCCGCGAAGCGGGCCGACGGGATCTCACCGCGCCGGAACGTGAGCTGCTGAAAAACGGGGAGGGGCCGTTCCCACATCTTCTTCCCGATGAAGAGGCCGGCGGCGGCCGCCACGGCGACCGCAATGGCGGCGAGGATCGGAAGGAGCACGCCTCTCCGAGCGGCAGGCGCGCGCACCGCGGCAACCGCTCCTGCCCCGGAGACTCCCGAGAGCGCCTCGAGGTCGAAGGCGAGGTCGTGGGCCGAGTGGAACCGCTCCTCCGGATTCTTCTCGAGGCAGTGGCGCACGATCCGGTCGAGGCCCGGATGGATCGCGGCATTCGTCCCCGAGAGCTCTGGCGGCTCCTTCGTCAGGATCGCCGTCATCGTGTCCGCCGCCGTGTCGCCGTGGAACGCCCGGCGGCCCGCGAGCATCTCCCACAGGATCGCCCCGAAAGCGAAGATGTCGGAGCGGTGGTCCGCGGGCCTTCCCCGCACCTGCTCGGGAGACATGTATCCCATCGTCCCGAGGACGACGCCCGGCTCGGTGCCGACGCTCCCCGTCGGCAGGTTCGTCTGCTGGCGCTCCTCCGACTCGGACGGCTTCAGCTTCGCGAGCCCGAAGTCGAGGATCTTGACCCGCCCGTCCTTCGTGACGAACAGGTTCTCGGGCTTCAGGTCCCGGTGGACGATCCCCTTCTCGTGTGCCGCGGCGAGCCCGCGCGCGATCTGGATCGCGTAGTCGAGGGCCTTGCGGACGGGGAGAGGCCCGGTCGAGAGGCGGCTGCGCAGGGTCTCCCCCTCGAGGAGCTC
>DASRPJ010000391.1:0-3158 GCA_035646435.1 Thermoanaerobaculia bacterium
GATTCTCCTCCTTGGCTCCCTCGCGCCACGCGCCGCCGTGAATCACCAGAACCGCGGGGCCCGGCGCCTTCGCCGCGAGCGGCTGGACGAGGTCGAGGCGGAGCTCCGCGTCGCCGGCGCCCGTGTAGACGATGTCCCAGGTCTTGCTGACGTCGGCGGGCTCCTGCGCGGATGCCCCCGGAATCGCTAGAACGATGGTCGATAGTGAGACGGCGAAAAGCGAACGTTTCATCGGATGTGCCTCCGCGGTCGCCCGACGAGTGTATTCGCTGCTACCGTTGTTCCCAATGCTGCAGATCACTCCGACCTTCGTCATTCCCGATCAGGAGCTGGACGAGCGCTTCGTGCGCGCGTCCGGACCCGGTGGACAGAACGTCAACAAGGTCTCTACCGCGGTGGAGCTGCGCTTCGACGTCGCCGCGTCGGGGCTCGCGGAAGACGTGAAGGCTCGGCTGCTCGCGCTGGCGGGGAAGCGGGTCAACCAGGATGGCGTCCTCCTGATCGACAGTCGCGAGCACCGCACCCAGACTCAGAACCGCGCCGCCGCCCGGGCCCGGCTCGTGGAGCTCCTGCAGAAGGCCCTCCGCCGACCCAGGTCGCGGAAGAAGACCCGGCCAACGCGGGCGGCGAAGGAGCGCCGCCTCGAGGCGAAGGTTCAACGCGCGCGCGTGAAGGCGGGACGGGGGCGGGTCACCGGCGACGAGTAGCCAGGCCGCTCGAAGAGCGGTCCCTTTCCTCTGGCGACTGTGCAAAAAAAGAGGCCCGAGTCGGGACACCGCAGGTCCGGAAGGACGAATCGTTCGCTCGCGATGTCCTAATTGAGCGGCCTCCCCGTCACTCCACAACCAGGGACCCCTTACGGCTACCCGACGGGGTCAGGGGAAGGAGGACTCCATGGACGAAGCGAACTCGACTTCACGGCGCCGTAGGACGGAGGCCATGACCTTCCCTCGCGCCTGGCGCTGGGCGCTGGTCTCGCTGTGCGCCGGTATCGCCCTACCGGCAGTCTCCCTCCGGGCTCAGCCTCGCGAGCCTCCTCCGGCCATCCATCCGGAGTTCCCGATCCGGGGACGCGAGAACCTCTCGCCGCCGATCGTTTCCCGGCCGATTCACCAGTGCGCGCTCGCCGTCCACGTCACGGGCGCGGTGCCGCACGCGGAAGTGACCGTCTTCGCCAACGGCAACGAGCAGGTCGGGAAGGGCACTCTCTGGGTCGGGGCGGGCGACGTCGGGCTGATGCGGGCGCTCAAGGTCAACGACTCCATCACCGCGCGGCAGACGGTCAACGGGATCACGAGCCTTCCGTCGCTGCAGCCGGTGACGGTCACGCAGGTCTCCGGCGCGGAGCTCGGAAAGCCTGAGGTCGGAACGGACATCTGGAGCTGCGGCATCGTCGTGCCGGTCGGCAAGCTCACACCGAGTGCGCGCGTGCTCGTTTCCCAGAACGGGCAGCCCGTCGGGTCCGGAAACGCGACCGGCGACTGGCTACCCGTGGTTACGCAGCCGCTCGTCGCCGGGCGTACGGTTACCGCCCGGCAGGTCATGTGTGCGGACGATCCGACGCGGCGCATCGAAGGCCCGATGTCGGATCCGCCGGTGCCGGTCAAGACGTCACCCAATCCGCCGCCTGCTCCCGCGGTCATCCCGGGCTCGGTCGTTCCCGGAAAAGACACCGTGGACGTCATGGCCCTCTTCACGGGCGCGGAAGTGATCGTGCGGGACCGGGGCAACGTCGTGTCGAGCGGCCTCTACGCGACCGGCTCGGCGAACTGGGTGCCGATCGCGCCGCCCGCCGACCCGGCGTCGAAGATCGACGCCGCGCAGAAGCTCTGCTCGCCGAGCACCTTCTCGCCCACCGTCGACCCGGTGACGGAGCTTCGGACGCCGGTGCTCGTCGGCCCCATCTGCGACGGCCAGCAGTTCGTCGTCATCCGACAGACGATGCTCGGAGCGAACGTCGTCGTGCTCGCGAACGGCGGCCCCGTCGGCTACGGCGGGGGAACGGGCGACCTGCTCGTCCTGGGGCTCGGCCGGAAGCTGCGCTCGAACCCTCAGGACCACGTCACCGTGCGGCAGTACTACGGCTCCTTGATCTCGCCGACGTCGAACGCCGTCGACGTCGTCGGGGGGATCGGCACGCCCTCCGTCGAGATTTACGGCGGCGAGCCCTTCTTCCTCGCCGAAGGAGGCGAGGAATCGATCGACGGCCCGGTCTTCCCCCGCGGTCGGGGGCCCGGCCCGCGCTTCGGAATCCAGACGTGCTGTCGCGAGAACGTCCGCGCCGAGATCCTCGTCCCGAACGGCGTCGCCGTCGCGACCCTCCCGCTGGTGGAGGAGTTCCCGGGCTACTACACCGCCACCTGGGACTGGACCTCGAGCACTCACTGGCGCATACCGCTGGGGATCGGAGTCGGCGCTTACACCGTTCGCGTCACCACGGACTGCCGGCAGGAACCTGCGATGGGCCGCTTCTACGTGATCTTCGACCCGGCCGAGGTCAACGGTCCGCCGAGGTTTTCGTTCGACGAGACCGCGATCTGGTTCTACTCGCCCACCAACGAGGACGTCGCCCTGACCTACGCGCTTCACCCGGACGACATGCGGATCTTCTCGAGGGCGATCCAGGCGGTGCCGGGGGTGACGTCGCCGATCGACGCCGCGACCCGGGTCGCGAAGGCCGAGGCGAACATCTTCGCCTACTCCGTCACGAAGTCCGACTACGACACTCTCGACCTGCTTCAAGACAGTCACGCGCAGTGCGCCGACGACGCCGGCATGCTCACGGCGATGTTGCGCGCGATCGGCATCCCCGCCCACCCGGCCACCGCGGACGCCGCGCGCGAGACCGGTTTCAAGTGGGGTTTCGACACCTGGACGGAGTTCCTCGTCGCGGGCGCGACCGCGCCGGAGTGGAAGGTCGTCCACACGCACTGGGAGGACAACGCGGTCATCGCCGGACCGTCCGACCGCACGACCTTCGGCAACAACGTCTTCGTCGCGGGAAAGACCGCGAACGACATCGTCCTGATGGCCGGGACGGGCTGGGTCTGGAACGAGGTGAACCACACCAGCGTCGTGACCTTCGGGCGCCAAGGCTGCGGCGAGCCGCATCAAGGGCTCAACAAGAAGGGCTGGGTCGACGAGCTTTGCGAGGCCGG
>DASRPJ010000392.1:0-16740 GCA_035646435.1 Thermoanaerobaculia bacterium
CTTGACGTTCGACCCCGACGGCATCTTCGAAACGAGCATCTGCGAGCTCTGCACCACGGGATCGATGTACTGGTGAACGTGAAAGGTCGAGGACATGACCGCATTTCCGCCGGCGTCCAGCTCCTCGATGACGACCCGTTCGACGAACACCGGGTTCGTGCCGGTGACGTAGAGCCCGTTGGCGAGAATCTCTCCCTGGGCTCCCTTGGTGACCAGAGTCTCGAACTTGACCATGGCGCGTCTCCTTTTCTATTCGCTCGTCCTCACGGGAAAGTCGGCTAAGGCGAAGCCTTCCACGACGCGGCCGTCTCGCGCGCGTAGTCCTCGAACCGGCGCGGAGGATGGCCGATGAGCTTCGTCTGGCGCGCGACGTCTTCCGGCGTCCCCCCGAAGCCCTTGTCCTGGAAGAACGCGTACATCTGCTTGTAATCGAAAACCATCCACGCGGGCATGTACTGGAGGAACTGCTTTTCCCACGCGTCGAGGTCGTTGCCGGCATAGGCGATCGGACGGTCGAGCACACTCGCCCAGATCTCCGCGGTCCGCTTTCCGGTGAGCGCTTCGGGACCGACGAGGTTGTAGGTCTCCCCCGCGTGGCCGCCGTCGGTCAGCGCGATCGCCGCGGCCTCGGCGATGTCCCGGACGTCCACCCGCGAGCATCCCTTGTCGCCGAGCGGCTGCGGATACACGCCGTACTGGAGGATCGCGTCCTTGAACCAGACGTCGTTCTGGTAGAAGTTGTTCGGCCTCAGGATCGTCCACTCGACTCCGGACGCTTTCAGCCCGCCCTCGACCCCGACCTTCGAGCCGAAGTGCGGCAGGTAGGCGGCGTCGTCCGCTCCCTGCACCGAGAGATAAACGACCCGTTTCACGCCGCCGAGCCGGATCCCGTTGACGGCCATGAGGCCCTCGTGGCCCTCGGAGGGCCCTACGGGGTTCAGCAGGAACACGCCGTCCATTCCGCGGAAGGCGGAACGGACCGTGTCGACGTCGAGGAGATCTCCCGTGACCGCCTTCACGCCGGCGGGCAGCTTCTTCGCCTTGTCCGCGTTGCGCGTCAGGACGCTCACGTCCGCCTTACGAGCGGCGAGCTCCGCGACGACCTGTGATCCGACCGTTCCGGTACCACCGAGGACGAGGACTTTCATCGGTTCCTGCCTTCCCTTTCTTTCAGACGTTACGGTTTCGGGTCACCGTTGCCTCGATCAAGCCGTACGGCGCCTCCGTCGGCACGAACACGTCGTTCTCGTTCGGAAGCCCGAACGGCGAGAGATCCACCGGGAGGTGGTGCTTGTTCGGCATCGTCAAACGGATCTCTTCGACTTCCCGGCAAAGCTCGAGAACGGCTTCCCCCATCGCATACATCGTGTGCTGGACCGACCGGCTGTCGTGTGCGGAGAAAGAATCGAGGAGCGCCTGCCGCACCTCGCCCCAGAGACGCGTGAAGTTCCCGCCGCTTTCGCGGTAGAGCCAGCTCGCGGTGAGCGCGGTCGCGAGGATCCGGTCCTCCGTGTCGGCGAGCGTCGTATATCGGTCGCGCAGGAATCCGGAGAACGCGGAGCCGGAGCTCTTGAGAAGGAGGAGGTCGTCCAGGCCGGAACGCATCGAGACGCGTTCACGGGAGTAGTCGACGGAGGCCGTCCGGGTCTCGCTGCACGATCCGAGGAACGTGCTGGGAGCGGGCTGCGTCCCGACTTCGACTCGCTCCCACATACGCTCCCGGATCTCCACGACGACGCGCGAGACGTGGGGATTTTCTTCCAGGAAGTGCGCTCCGAGGGCGAGGCCGAAGGCCTCGATGTGCTCGAGGGTGTGCTGCTTCGCGAGCGCATACACCGTGTTCTTCATCGTGTCGGTCGGCAGGACCGGCGAGTTGTCGCCGGCGGTGTGGACGACGTCGAACGCCCCCTCGAATGCAACTGCCACGGTCAGGTCCTTCAGGTCGTGCCGGTCGGGGTGCCGCACGAGCTTTACGACCCGGATGTCCGACTTTCCGTAGCGATTCGAGCCGAGCATCGTCACGACCCTCTGTAGGTGGAGTAGCCGAACGGCGAGAGGAGCAGCGGCACGTGATGGTGCTCCGAAGGGTCGCGCACCTCGAAAACGACCTCGACCAACGGGTAGAACCCGTGGACGCCGCAGGCCGTGAAGTACGCGGCGGTGCCGAACGTGAGGCGGTAGGTGCCGGCCGGAGGATCGCCCGCGAAGAGGTCGCGGGCCCGTCCGTCCCGGTCGGTCTGAGAGCTGCCGAGAGACCTCCATCCGTCGCCCATCCGGACGTCGAGCCGGACCGGGACGCCCTCCGCGGGACGGCCGCGGGACGTGTCGAGGACGTGGGTCGTAATGCCTCCGCTCATTCTTCTACTTTCGGTCGCCTCGCCGGCGACGGTCGCGAGGAGCTTCTCCAGCCGAAGCCGCGTGATCTTACGCTGCTCCTCCGCGGCGACGGCGAGCTCGGCCTCCGGGTCGTTGGCGAGCCGCCGCCGGGCGATCGCGAGCATCTCGTCCGCGGTCCGTCCCGAGGCGCACACGATGAAGACGTGGCCGAACCGCGCCTCGTAGTCGCGATTCGCGGCGGCGAGGCCCGCGAGCGCTTCGGAGGATGCCCCGTCCGTTCCCTGCTGCTCTTCCCGGGACCAGCCGCGCGAAAGCGCCGGCCCGGCGTCGACCGACGACCCGATCTTCGGGTGCGCGGCGAACGCTTCGAGCCAGTCGGCCCGCGAGAGGCCGCGCCCGATCCGGTCGGAAGCCTCCGCGAGATCCTTCTCATCCTGGAAGGGGCGCGCGGCGGCCATGCGCCGCGCCCACTCCGACGAGCCGCAGCAGGCGAGGAGAGCGGCTTCGGCTTCCCGCCGCGCAAGCGCGTTGAAGCGTTCGAGCGCGGTCGTCACCCGGCGACCACGCCGAAGAGCCGCAGCCGCGCGACGCCGCCGTCCGGGAAGATGTTCAACCGGGCGTGCGTGGCCGGGGGACCGTCCGGCGAGCGCGCCTCGAAGCGGTGGAGCTCGTGGGCGCGGAGCGGCGTCTGCGGAAGGATCTCGCGCCAGCGCGCGTCCGGCGCGAGCGGGTCTTCCGCCTCCGTCACCTCCACGGAGCAGCTACCGGGCGCGTTTCCCTTGAAGTGGGTCGTGTCCACCTCGATCCGGCGGATCGCCCCGGGCGCGGCGAGGCGCACGACCGCCCAGTCGTGGCCCGGTCCGCGGCGGCGCCGCGTCTCCCACCCGTCGTGCATCCCGAGCGGCGGACCCGGGAGGATCAGGTTGTGCCGCGCGCCGAAGAACATGTCGCTCGCCGCGACGACGAGCGCGCCGTTCTCGAGCGCCGCCAGATCGACCTCCGCTCCGGCGCGGAGCCGCGCGGGATCCGGCGCAACGGCGCCGTAGACGCGAAGCCGCGCGACTCCGCCGTCGGGGTAGATGTGGAGCTTCACGTGCGTGGAGCGGCGGTCGTCGAGAACGGGGAACCGGTTCTCCGCGTCGCCGTGGAGCGGCGACTTCTCGATGATCTCGGTCCACGGCCCCTCCGGACTTTCCGCCGCCTCCAGCGAGAACGCCTCCGGGAAGTTGCCCTTGAAGAACGCCGTGTTCACGGTGACGCCGCGGATCACGCCGGGAAGGCCGAGGCGGACGACGCACCAGTCGTGTCCCGGCTCGCGGCGGCGGCGCGTCTCCCAGCCGTCCATCCACTTGCCGCGGTCGGTGTACTCGTTCTCGAGCCAGATCGGCTTGGCCGTCTTGACGAGGTTCTCCTTGGGCGCGAAGAACTCGTCGTTGACCGCGACCGCGGCGCCGCCCAGGCGCTCCGAGGCGAGATCCACGAGCTCGGTGAAGTCGCTCAACGGTCTTCCTGCTCTGCCGACCCGGTTTCGGAGTCGAGCAAAATCCTGCCGCGCGGCGGCCCGTGAAAGCGGCCGCGCTCGAAGATCTTCTCACCCGCGAGATACGTCGCTTCGACGACGCCGTCGAGCGTCCGCCCGGCGTACGGCGTCAGCCCGTGGCGATGGTGAAGCTCCTCGGGCCGCACCTCGAAAGACGCCTCGGGGTTCCAGACGACGAAGTCGGCGTCGGATCCCGGAGAGATCGCGCCCTTGCGCGAGAGGCCGGCGAGTCGCGCCGGCGCGGCGCAGAGCCACGGAACGAGGTCGCCCGGGGAGTGCCCGCGGGCGCGGGCCCCCGTCCAGACCGCCGGGAGCCGCAGCTGGAGCGACGAAATGCCCCCCCACGCCGCGAGGAAGTCGCCGGTGTCGCGCCGTTTCAATTCGGGCGGCGCCGGAGAGTGGTCGGAGACGACCATTTCGATCGTTCCCTTCGCGAGCCCTTCCCACAACCGCTCGCGGTTCTCCGCGCCGCGGATCGGGGGCGCGCACTTCCACTCCGTGGCCCCGTCGGGCGCCTCCCCCGCGGAGAAGTAGAGGTAGTGGGGACACGTTTCGGCCGAGAGCGGAAGCCCCTCCGCCCTCGCGCGGCCGATCGTGTCGAGCGCTCCCGCCGAAGAGAGGTGGACGACGTGGATCCGCGCGCCGGTCTCCCGGCAGAGCCGCGAGAGTTGCGCGACCGCCTCGTCCTCCGCCCGCGCGGGACGGGTCGTGAGGTAGCTCGAGTACAGGCGCCCGGCGGCGCCGGGCGGGGGCTCGCCGATCCAGTCCGGGTGCTCCGCGTGGACGAGAAGGACGGAGCCCAAACGCGCGATCTCGGGAAGCGCCTCGTGCAGGTCCTCCTCCGACACGTGCCCGAACTCGGCGACGCCCGACGGGACGAGGAAGCACTTGAATCCCGGCACGCCCCGTGCCGCGAGCGGGGCGAGCTCGCCGCGGTTCCCGGGAACGACGCCGCCCCAGAAGCCCACGTTCACGAAGGCGCGTCCGCGCGCCGCGTCCGCCTTCTCATCGAGCGCGGCCACCGTCGTCGTCGGCGGGATGGAGTTCAGCGGCATGTCGAAGATCGTCGTCACACCCCCGGCGGCGGCGGCGCGGGTCGCCGTGTCGAAGCCCTCCCATTCCGTCCGGCCCGGCTCGTTGACGTGGACGTGGGTGTCCACGAGTCCCGGCATCACGACCGCGTCGCCGTAGTCGATCCCCCGCGTTCCCGACGGCTCCACGGCGATCACGACGCCGTCGCGCACGACGACGGCCGCCGGCTCGAGGCCGGAGGACGTCGCGACGCGCGTGCTCCGGAGGACGAGATCCGCGCCGTTCAATTTCGGTGATTCAATGGCCCGCGGATTTTCCCATGACCGAAGACCGCTCGCTCGAGCTCTCCGCGGACGAGTTGCGCGCGCTCGTCGATGCCGCGACCCGCCGGGTCATCGAGTACGTCGAGTCCCTGCCCCGTCAGCCTTCGGCGGACGCGTCCGGAGGCGCGGAGCTCGCCCGTTCGCTCGTCGAGCCGCTGCCCGAGCGCGGCCGTCCGTACGAGGAGCTGCTCGAGCTCGTTTTCGACCGCGTGGTCCGCAAGGGCTTCGGCACCGCCGGCCCCGGGTACCTCGCGTACATCCCGGGCGGCGGGATCGTTCACTCCGCGGTGGCGGACTTCGTTGCCGACGCCGTCAACCGGTACGTCGGCGTCTTCGAGGCGGCCCCCGGCCTCGCGCAGATCGAGGCGAACGTCGTCCGCTGGTTCTGCGACATCGTCGGATACCCCCCGGCGGCGCGCGGGTTCCTGACGACCGGCGGCTCGCTGGCGAACTTCTCCGCTCTCGTCACCGCGCGCCGGGAACGCCTCCCCGAGGACTTCCTGAACGGCGTGCTCTACGCGTCGGACCAGGCGCACCACTCCGTCGCGAAGGCGGCGATGCTCGCCGGGTTCCCGGCGGACAGCGTCCGGGTCGTCCCGTCCGACGGGACGTACCGCATCCGGCTCGAGGCGCTCGCCCGGGCGATCGAGGCCGACCGCGCCGCTGGCCGCCAGCCATTTCTCGCCGTCGGCAGCGCCGGCACGACGAACACCGGAGCGGTGGACGATCTCGAAGGTCTCGCCTCGCTCTGTGCGCGCGAAGGCCTCTGGCTCCACGTCGACGCGGCGTACGGCGGCTTCTTCCTCCTCACCGCCGACGGGCGGCGGCGCCTCGCCGGCATCGAGCGCGCCGACTCGGTCGTCCTCGATCCCCACAAGGGACTCTTCCTCCCGTACGGCACCGGCTCGCTGCTCGTGAGGGACGGAGACGCGCTCCGGCGGGCGCACGCCCTCTCCGCCGACTACATGCCGCCGATGCAGGACGACCCGGACCTCGTCGACTTCAACCTCATCACGCCCGAGCTCTCGCGGGACTGGAGGGGGCTGCGCGTCTGGCTGCCGATCGCGATGCACGGGATCGGCCCGTTCCGCGCGAACCTCGAGGAAAAGCTCGAGCTGACGCGGTGGGCGACGGAGGAGCTGCGGAAGATCCCGGGGATCGAGATCGTGGCGGAGCCCCAGCTCTCGATCGTCGCGTTCCGGCTCTCGCCGCGGGGCCACGACGATGCCGCAGAGAACGAGCGGAACCGGGCCTTCCTGTCCGCGATCAACGCAAGGCGGCGCGTCTACCTGACGGGGACGATGCTCGGCCCGAGATTCGTCCTGCGCATCTGCGTGCTCTCGTTCCGCACGCACCTCGACCGCATGCGCGAGTGCCTGGAAGACGTCCACCTCGCCGCGGAAGAAGTGAGCGAACACCGCCGCGCGCGCGAATAATCCCGCGCCCGGCACTTTCGCTTCTGGCCCGCGCCTTGCTCCCGCGTGGGCTCCTATGGACCAAGGACCAACCCCATTTTCCAAGGAGCTCTCCCGATGAGTAAACGCCGCTCTCTCTTCGCTCTCAGTCTCGTTCTTCTCTTCGGTCTCGCCGCCGGAGCGGCGGCGCAGACGACTTTCACGACCACCTTGCGCGGCGCCGAGGAAGCGCCCCCGCCCGGCGACCCCGACGCCAGCGGATTCGCCACGGTCACCATCCAGGGGACGACGATCACGTACTCGATTCTCGTCAACGGCATCACGACCCCGACGGTCGCCCACATCCACCGCGGCGCGTTCGGAGTTCCCGGACCCGTCGTCGTCGATCTGAACCCGACGTTCGGCGCGGGCTGCACGAGCGGGACGGTCACGAACGTCAATCAGAATCTGATCAACGAGATCCTCGCGAACCCAGCCGGTTTCTACGTCAACGTCCACTCGACCGAGTTCCCGAACGGTGCCGTGCGCGGCCAGCTCGGGAACGCCTCGCCGCTCGCGGGAGCGCGGACCTTCTTCATCCCCGTCGTCGGCAAGCTGACCGGCGCGCGGAACGAAGATTTCATCACCGACGTCCGCATCATCAACCGCTCCTCCGTTCCCGCGACGGTGACGATCGACTTCTTCGCTTCCTCGGCGACGGCGCTCTCCGGTCCGACGGCCACCCGCACGATCATGGTCGGTGCGATGTCGCAGCACGTCCTGAACGACGTCCTCGGGGACCTCTTCTCGACGACCGGCAGTGGGGCCCTGCGGATCACTTCCGACCAGGACATCCAGGTCGTCTCCCGTATCCTGAACGACAAACGCCAGGGCAACGGCGGCACGACCGGCCTCTACGTTCCGGCGTCGACCCTCGACGAGACCTGCTCCCGCGGGCTCCTGCCCTTCCTCTCGAGCGCCTCGCCCTCCGACACGGCGAACGGCGCCGGCTTCCGCACGAACATCGGGTGGTTCAACCCGAACGCGTTTCCGGTGACGGTCACGTTCACCGCGCGGCGCAACAACGGAACGATCCTCGGAACCGAGACGGTGACGATCCCGGCCTACAGCCGGCTGCAGCTCGGCGTCTGGGAGCTCTTCGACGACGTCCCGGCGAGCGAAAGGCGGCTCGACGACTACTACGTCACGTACCAGGCGACCGGAGGCGCGGCGATCATCTACGCCGCCGTCGTGGACAACAAGACCGGCGACGGCTACTACACGACCGGCTTCTGTACGACGTTCTAGAGTTCAGCGGATTCGTTTCAATCGGAAGCCCGGCGGGAAACCGCCGGGCTTTCTTTTTCCGTGAGATTTGGGAGCTGGCCGGGCGGTCCCCAAAAACGATTCCTCCGTCCCGACGGGACGAAAACCTTCCCCAAGGCCTGCCGTATCGATAGAGTCCGATTTCCGTAGGAGGAGTGCGCATGAAGTCCCTTCGTCTCCCGGCCATTCTCGCGAGCGTCGTCGCCCTCTCGTGCGCCACGGCGCCGCCCGCCGCGCCGCCCCCGACGGCCGCGCCCACCACGGTCGCGGCGGTTCCGCCGCCGCCGGCGGTTCCGGCGACTCCTGCCGTCGGTTCCGGACTCACGGTCCCGGTGGACTACTACAAGCTCCCGAACGGCCTGAAGGTGGTCCTGTCCCCCGATACGACGGCTCCGACCGCGGTCGTCGCCGTTTACTACAACATCGGCTTCCGCATCGAGCCCCGGGAGCGCACCGGTTTCGCGCACCTCTTCGAGCACATGATGTTCCAGGGCTCGCAGAACCTCGGGAAGATGGAGTTCATCAAGCTCGTGCAGGCGAACGGCGGCGTGCTGAACGGCTCGACGCGGTTCGATCACACGAACTACTTCCAGATCGTGCCGTCGCACACCCTGGAGACGATCCTGTGGGCGGAGGCGGACCGGATGCGCGGTCTCGCGATCACCCAGGACAACCTGACGAACCAGCAGGGGGTCGTGAAGAACGAGGTACACGTCAACGTTCTGAATCAGCCGTACGGCGGGTTCCCGTGGCTCGACCTCCCGCAGCACGCGAACACGAACTGGTACAACGCGCACAACTTCTACGGCGACCTGAAAGACCTGGACGCCGCGACGCTCGACGACGTCAAGAAGTTCTTCACTACGTACTACGCCCCGAACAACGCCGCGCTCGTCGTCGTCGGTGACTTCGACGCCGCGCAGACGAAGGCATGGATCGACAAGTACTTCGCGAACCTCCCGGCCACCCCGCGTCCCGCAGCGCCGGACATCGCCGAGCCGCGGCAGGAGAAGGAGAAGCGGGCGAGCAAGCCGGACGCGCTTGCGACGCGGCCCGCGCTCGCGATCGGGTACCACACGCCCGCGCAGAACACGCCCGAGTACTACGCGATGGGGCTCCTCTCCCAGATCCTCCTTCAGGGGAAGGACAGCCGCCTCTACCAGGCGCTCGTGCAGCGCAACGGGCTGACGGGCGACGTGTCGGGCGGCATCAACGAAGACCTCGGCAACATGTTCAACATCAACGGCCCGACGCTGTTCACGCTCTCGTTGTTCCACGACCAGGACAAGTCCGCCGACACGATCCTGAAGGTGATCGACGAGGAGATCGAGCGCGTGCGCCGCGAACCGGTGGACGCCGCGACCCTCGATCTCGCGCGGGTGAAGATGCGCTCTTACCTCTACGATCAGATCGAAGGATTTTTCGGGTTCGGGCGCGCGGACCTGCTCGCGAGCTTCGCGCTCTTCCAGGACGACCCGTCCCTGATCAACCGGCTCGAGCAGCAGTTCTCGACCGTGACGCCCGATCTCGTCCTCAAGACCGCGCAGGAGTACCTGCGGCCGACGAACCGGACGATCCTGACGGTCGAACCGAAGGCGCCCGCAAAGCCGACCACCGGATCCCCGAGCGGATCCTGACGGGAGTAACGAAAATGAACCGCAGAACTCTGACAGCGTTCCTCGCCCTCGCGCTCTCTGCCGCGGCCGCCGTCGCCCAGAAGCAGGCGCCGCCCGCGCCCGGCTCGCCGAAGGACTTCCGCCTCCCCGCGCCGAGGGAGTTCAAGCTCCCGAACGGGCTCGAGGTCACGCTCGTCGACTATGGAACGGTCCCCAAGGCCACCGTCGAGCTTTCGATCCTGACGGGCAACGCAAGCGAGGCGGCCAACCAGGTGTGGCTCGCCGACCTGACGAGCGACCTGATGGCCGAGGGCACCACGACGAAGAGCGCGACCGACGTCTCGACCGCCGCCGCGCGGATGGGCGGGTCGCTCGACATCAACGTCGGCCCGGACCGCACCGAGATCGCCGGCGACGTCCTGTCGGAGTTCGCGCCGGAGATGGCGCGCCTGATCGCCGACGTCGTACGGAACCCGAAGTTCCCGGAGTCGGAGGTCCCCCGGCTGAAAGCGGACATGCTCCGCCAGCTCTCGATCGCGAAGAGCCAGCCGCAGCAGATCGCGCTCGAGAAGTTCCGCGGGCTGATGTACCCGCAGCACGCCTACGGGCGCGTCTTCCCGACGCCGGAGATGGTGCAGGCGTACACGGCCGGTAACGTCCGGTCGTTCTACGACGCGAACTTCGGCGCCGCCCGGTCTCACCTGTACGTGGCGGGGAAGTTCGACGGCGCCGCCGTCGAGGCGGCGATCCGGCAGGCCTTCGGGGACTGGAAGAGCGGCCCCGCGGCGACGTCGACGAAACCGACCCCGCGCTCCGCCCGCGCCGTCCACCTCGTGGACCGCCCCGGCGCGGTCCAGTCGACGATCCTTCTCGGTGTGCCCGTCGTCGACCCGTCGCACCCCGACTTCGTGCCGCTCGGCGTGACGAACACCCTTCTCGGCGGCTACTTCTCCTCGAGGATCACGAGCAACATCCGGGAGGCGAAGGGCTACACGTACTCGCCGTCCAGCCAGGTCTCCACGCGTTTCCGCGACGCTTACTGGGCCCAGGCCGCCGACGTCACGACGAACGTGACCGGCCCGTCGCTCAAGGAAATCTTCTTCGAGATCGACCGGCTCCAGAAGGAGCCGCCGTCCGCGGAAGAGCTGAAGGCCGTCCAGAACTACCTCGCGGGAGTGTTCGTCCTTCAGAACTCGTCCCGGCCGGGCATCATCAACCAGCTCGAGTACGTCGACCTCCACGGGCTCCCGGCGGACTACCTGAACACGTACGTCCAGAAGGTCTACGCCATCACCCCGCAGGACATCCAGAGCATGGCGGCCAAGTACATCCAGGACGACCGCGCGACGATCGTCGTCGTGGGCGACCGCAAGGTCATCGAGGCGCAGATCAAACCGTACGGCACGATCGCGCCCTGAGAAGTCCGAGGTCCAGGGTTTCCGGTCGGGAGTCAGTACCGGGAACCCGGGACTCGCATGACCGCCAGAAAAATCGCCGTTCTTGGCGCCGGGAACATGGGGAGCGCCCTCCTCCGGGGGATCCTTGCGTCCGAGTGGGGCGACCGGAAGAGAGTCGTCGCGTCGCACCCGAACAGGAAGAAGGCCGCCGCGCTCGCCCGCGAGCTCGGCATTCGGGTCCTCACGAGCAATCGGGAAGCGGCCCGCGCGGCGGACGTCATCATCCTCGGCGTCAAGCCGCAGATCCTCGAGTCCGTTCTCGCGGAGATTCGAGACACGGGCCTCGGGTCCCGGCTCCTCGTATCGATTGCCGCCGGGTTCCCGACTCAGCGGATCGAAGCGGCTCTCGGCGGTGACTATCCCGTGATCCGGGTAATGCCGAACGTCGCCGCTGTCGTGCGGCTGAGCGCGACAGTCCTCTGCGCGGGCCGGCACGTGAAGCCGGCGCACGTGACGGAGGCGCGCCAGATCTTCGAGTCGATCGGGATCGTCATCGAGCTTCCCGAGTATCAGCTCGACGCCGTCACCGGTCTCTCCGGAAGCGGACCCATGTACATCTTCCAGATCATCGAGGGCTTGAGCGACGCGGGGGTGCGCGTCGGGCTCTCGCGGGACGTCAGCTCGGCGCTCACGATCCAGACGGTGCTCGGGGCCGCGCGGATGGCGGAGCAGTCGAAAACGCATCCGGCCGTCCTGAAGGACCTCGTCACGTCGCCGGGCGGCACCGCGATTGCCGCGCTGCACAGCCTGGAGCGCAACCGCCTCCGCGCGATCCTGATGGACGCCGTCGAAGTCGCGACCGCCCGATCGCGAGAGCTCGGGCAGCTCGGCCCGAAGTAGGTCCAGACACTCCGCGTCTCTTACAATCCCCTCACGAATCGAGCGGAGGGGCGCATGACGACGGCGGGCTCCAACGAGGTCCACCATCCCGACGGCCGGGTCGAGCTCGCCGACACGTCGCGGATCGACGCGAGCCCTCTCTCGAACCCGGACCTCGCGCCCGTGCCGATCGCGCGGCGCAACTGGACGACCTACAACTACGCCGCGCTGTGGATCAGCATGGCGCACTGCATCCCGACGTACATGCTCGCGTCGGGGCTCATGGCGGCGGGGATGAGCTGGCTGCAGGCGCTCATCACGATCCTGCTCGGCAACACGATCGTGCTGATTCCGATCCTCCTGAACTCGCACCCGGGCACGAAGTACGGCATCCCGTTCCCGGTCTTCGCGCGCGCCGCCTACGGGACCTTGGGCTCGAACCTCCCGGCGCTCATGCGCGCGCTCGTCGCGTGCGGCTGGTTCGGCATCCAGGCCTGGATCGGCGGAGAAGCCCTGCACACGTTCTTCTCGGCGATCATCCCGCGCTGGAATGACCTCCTCGGCTCGGGCTTTGCGGGCCACACGACGACGCTGTGGCTGTCCTTCCTCCTGTTCTGGGGGATCAACATCTTCATCATTTACCGGGGGATGGATCTCCTCCGCAGAGTGGAGAACTGGGCCGCGCCGTTCGTGCTCGTGATGACCGCGGTGCTCCTCTACTGGGCGGTGTCGAAGGCGAACGGGCTCGGGCCGCTTCTCGCGCAGCCGGGCAGGTTCCCGACGTTCCGCGAGTTCTTCCCCGTGTTCATTCCGTCTCTCACGGCGATGATCGGCTACTGGGCGACGCTCTCGCTGAACATGCCGGACTTCACGCGCTTCGGGCGCAGCCAGCGCGAGCAGATCGTCGGCCAGGTCGTCGCGCTGCCGACGACGATGTCGGTCTTCGCGGCGATGGGAGTGCTCATCACGAGCGCGACCGTCATCATCTACGGCCGCGCGATCTGGGATCCCGTCCAGCTCGTCGCGCAGTTCAAGGCTCCCGTCGTCGTCGCCATCTCCATGTTCACCGCCGTCGTCGCGACGCTCGCCGTCAACATCGCGGCGAACGTCGTCTCTCCGGCGAACGACTTCGCAAACGCCTTTCCGCGCGCCATCCGCTTTCACACGGGCGGGCTGATCACGGGGGTCATCGGCATCCTCATGCAGCCCTGGAAGCTGCTCGCGGACCCCTCCGGCTACATCTTCACGTGGCTGCTCGGTTACTCGGGAGGGTTGGGGTCGATCGCCGGAGTGCTCATTGCGGACTACTGGCTCGTCCGCAGGACCCACCTCGCGCTGGAGGACCTGTACCTGCCGGACGGCGTTTACCGGTACAGCGGCGGCTGGAACTGGAAGGCCGTCGCCGCTGCGCGCTCGCCTGGGGCGGCCTCGTTTTCCCGCCGCTCAAACCCCTCTACTCCTACGCGTGGTTCGTCGGGTTCTTCGCCGCCGGCCTCCTCCACTGGGCCCTGAGCGCCCGGGACCGCTCGGTGCGCGTGGAGAGCGTGCCCGCCTGACGAGCGGCCCGAGGCCGCAAAAAAAACGGGCCCCGCGCGAGCGGGGCCCTTTCACTTCCGGGGTCGATCCCCGGAACTAAAAACTAGGGATCGGCATCGACGTCGGCCGGATTCGAAGAAGAGACCGGCGCGGGCGCCTGGGTGAAGAGCCGCAACGGCTCGCCGCAGACGTCGGCGGCGTCGCTCACGCGGATCGTCACGAGCGGGAGGGTCGATCCGGACCCGGCCGCAGTCACTGCGTCGACTTCGAAGGCGACGATGCCCCGGTTGTCCCCCTTGAGGCTTCCCGTGAGCGGGCCGTAGCCGATGCTGATGTCGCTCTTCCACACGACGGCGCAGACCTGGTGACCCACGAGCAGATCGAGGCCCGTGTACCGGAGCGGGGTGACGTTCGGCACGCCGTCGAGAAGCGCCTCGGGATCGGACCCCGAACCGAGACCGGGACCGGCGAGCAGCAGGTTCCGGAGACCGTCGGCATCCGGACCCGCGGCGTCCCAGGAAGCGAGGATCGTCTTCAATCCGAACCACCCTTCGTCGCCGACCTGGCCGCTCGGCAGGCCGATCACGGCGTCCTCGTTGGCGGCGAACCAGGCGAGCTCGAGCCGCTGGCCGACGCCCGCGATTCCCTCGTTCACGTCGCCCGTAGAGAAGTTGTTCGGAGCCGCGCCCGCCGAGATCGCGTCGGCGTCGAGGGCGAGGAAGTAGGTTTGTCTCCTGACCGTCACGGTGATGGTCTCTTCGTCGGAGAGGCTCGCCGTGCCGCAGGTGTTGCCCGGCCCGTCGTCGGTCACGCGCACGGTGATCGTGTGATCGCCGTCCTGCCCGATGGCCGGAGTCCAGGAGAAGACTCCTGTCGAGGAATCGATGCTCGCCCCGTCAGGGACGGTGCCTTCGAGACTGAAGGAGAGCACGTTGGCAACGCCCCCGACGAGGTCGGAGTCGCTCGCGTTCGCGTCGAACGTCAGCAGGTCGCCGATGATGACCGTCTGATTGCCGATCGGATCGAGCACCGGAGCGGTGTTGACCTCGAGAACGGTCAAGGTGACGGTCTGCTCGGCAAAGAGGGCCGGGACTCCGTTGTCCGTCACGCGGACCTTGAAACTGTGGACTCCGTCCTGGTTCTCCGCCGGCGTCCAGGAGAAGACACCGGTGGACGAGTTGATGCCCGCCCCCGTCGGCACGGTCCCCTGCAGGCTGAAGGTGTGCGTCTGCCCGGCGTCCGGATCGGTGACGTTCGCGTCGAACGAATACGGCGCGAGCTCGCAGATCGACGCGGATGCGGGGACGTTCGTGAGGGTCGGCGCCGCGTTCGACGGCGCCATCTTCAGGACGACCGTCTGAGCGACCCAGTTGCCCCCGTTGCCGGAGTTGCTGCCGGCGACCGTCCCGGTCGGCCCGGCGACCGCCTGGGCAGCGTGTGCCGCGGCGCCGCTCGGCTTTTCGAATCCGCCCCCCGACTTGGGCCGTCGGGCCTGATAGATCGTGCCCAAAGCCGCAGTGGTGACCGCGAACTCCTTGTCGTTGCCGTAGAAGCGGATGACCTGGGAGCCGGCCGCGAAAGGACCGGTGAGGCTGGGCGCATTGACCGTCGTCGAGCTACCCGTCGCGCCCAGGGAGCCGAGGATCGCGTCGGTGGCCGGGTC
Organism: Thermoanaerobaculia bacterium; assembly: GCA_035646435.1. Lineage (GTDB taxonomy): Bacteria > Acidobacteriota > Thermoanaerobaculia > UBA5066 > Gp7-AA6 > Gp7-AA6. The sequence goes on from DASRPJ010000392.1 coordinate 15,044, forward strand.
GACGTCGACCCCCGTGTAGACGAGGACTCCGCCCACCGCGCCCGTGGCGGAGCTCACGTTCGAGCCGGCACAGGTGGAGACCTTGAAGTTGAAGGTGTACGAGGTCGCTGCCTCCGCCGAGGTCGCGACCCGCCAGAAGATCTGCTGAGCGATGGCGCTGCTGTTGTTCGTCCGGAGGAGCGATGTCCATCCGCCGCTCGCCGGGCAGATCTGGTCGGTCGTGTTGAGGTTGTTCACCACGACGTGGGCGAGCAGGAAACTGCCCGCGGGGGCCGCCGGCGCCGCGAGCGCGATGCTGGTCGCGCCGCTCGTGCCGTTGCTTGACGGTAGCGACCCGGACAGCGCGACCGCTCCCGAAGCCGTCCCTGTCGAGAAAAGGGCCATAACCACTGCGAGCGCCGCCGCGAAATGTACGTTTCGCGCACGAGTTGTCGCGAAAGGGTGTACCGGTTCATACAGCTTCTTCACACTTCACCTTCCTTCATGGTCGTAATTGGGATCTGCCGATTCCGTTCGCCCGTTGTACCGGCACACGCACGGATCGTCAATTGGGCCTTCGTACTAGTCCAAAGGTCTTACGACCCGCTTTCTCGCAATGCCCGATTGGCGATTCTGTGGAACGGTCGGGTCCAGGTATTTTCCGGACGGGCGTCGAGCCCCGACGGTCGTCACCCCGCGCAGGCGGATAAGCTCGTTTCCGTGCGTCGATTCGCGCAGCGGCTGGCCTACTACGCCGGTTTCATCGCCGGCGGCCTGTGGTTTCTCGTCTCCTCGGCGATCGGCGTCGTTTCGCTTCTCGTGGTCCCCCGGAATCGTCAGACCCTCTACCTCTTCGGCCTCGTCTTCTGCCGCGGCCTGACCCGGGTCATGGGCTGGCGGATGGAGGTCGAGAACCGGGAGAGGCTCGACTCGGCTCGCCCGTGCGTCTTCATCGCGAACCACCAGAGCTTCTTGGACGTCGTGACGTTCGGGTCGGTGTTCCCGGAGCGCACGGTGTCCGCCGGGAAGCGCGAGATCGGGCGGATCCCCGTCTTCGGCTGGTTCTACCGCCTGTCGGGCAACCTCGTCCTCGACCGCGGTAACCCCCGCGACGCGCGCGACTCGCTCGACGCCGCCGCCCGGACCATCCGGGACGAGAACGTCTCCGTCTGGTTCATGCCGGAGGGGCACCGAAACCTCGGCCCGACGCTCCTGCCGTTCAAGAGCGGCGCTTTCCGGCTCGCCCTCGCGGCGAAGGTCCCGATCGTGCCGGTCGTCGCGGGGCCGCTCGACGCCATCGCCGACACCCGGGAGCGCCGGGCAAGGCGTGGCTCGCTCCGGATGTCGGTCCTCGAGCCGATCCCGACCGATCCTCCTCCGGCCGGCACGCTCGCCGAGCTCGTCGCCTCGACACGGTCGCGGATGCAGGACGAGCTCGACCGGCTGAGACGGGAGCGCTGACGGCCGAGCGCCCACTGGCAGCTCTTTTGCTGCGGCGTCTGTCCGGCATGATGATTCTGTTCCTCCTGGCAGCGTTGAGCGCTCTCGGTTTCGGCGCCTGGCGGCTCTCGCGCAACCGGCGGAATCCCGGCTTCTGGGAAGGCAGCCTCCTGTGGGTCATGTCCTTCCTGGTCGTCGTGGTGCTTCTCGCGCGGAGCTGAACAGGCGCCTGTTCGCGCAGCGCGGGCGGCGGATCCTTCCCCGCCGCCCGCTTCCCA
>DASRPJ010000393.1:0-4080 GCA_035646435.1 Thermoanaerobaculia bacterium
GTCTTCGAAGTCTTCGAGAAGCTGCCCGCTCTCTCGAAGGCGCTCACCCGGGTCTCGGAGGCGGCCCGCGTCCGCCGGCCGGACGCCGCGATCCTGATCGATTTCCCCGACTTCAACGCGCTCCTCGCGCGGCGCCTCCACCGCGCCGGCGTTCCGCTGCTCTATTACGTCAGCCCGCAGGTGTGGGCGTGGCGCGCCGGCCGGGCGAGAGCGATCGCCCGGCTCGCCCGGAGAATCGTGACCCTCTTCCCGTTCGAGGCGGAGATCTACCTCCGCCTCGGCGCGGACGCGGTGTGCGCGGGCCACCCGCTCGTCGACGACGTGCGCGAAGGGCTCGCGACGGACCCTCCCGTCCCGCGCGCCGAGAGGCGCCGGCTCGTCCTCCTTCCGGGCAGCCGCGTCGCCGAGGTGCGCAAGCACTGGACGCCGATGCTCGAGGCGGGCGCCGCGCTCGCGCGACGGTTCGACCTCGACGTGATCGCCGTTCGCGCGCGGGGACTGCCGGAGGAGATTTTCTCCGACGCCGCGCGCTCGAACGTCTCCGTCGTTTCCACGGGCCGCCACTCCCTTCTCGCGTCCGCGGACCTCGTCTTCGTCGCCTCGGGAACGGCGACGCTCGAGGCGGCCCTCTGCGGCGCGCCCATGGTGGTGGTGTACCGCACGGCGGCGGCGACGTTCGCGATCGCGAGGGCGCTCGTCCGCCTTCGCTGGATCTCGCTCGTGAACATCGTGGCGGGCGAGGAGGTCGTTCCGGAGCTCCTGCAGGACGACGTCAATGCGGCCCGCCTCGAACGGGAGGGCGCCGCCCTGCTCGGCTCCCCGGAACGACTCGCGCGGATGCGCGCGTCCCTCGCCGGCGTCGCCCGCGAGCTCGGACCGCCCGGAGCGAGCGGGCGCGCCGCCGACGCGATCCTCGACGCGCTCGAGCCCGGTCGGCGGCAGAGGGCCGCGGGTCCGTGAAACCGCTTCCGAGGCTCCTCGCCTACTTCCGCCCGTACCGCTGGCGCGCCGCGGCGGCGCTCGCCGCGATGGGCATCGTCTCGCTCTCGACGGTCCTGCTGCTCTTTCTCCTCACGAAAGTGATCGACGACGTCCTCGGCGCGGGGACCGCGTCGGGGATCCCCGGGTTCGGGGGATCGCCGGGAGAGGCCGCGGCCCCGTTTCTCCGCTGGCTCGACTCGCTCTATCAGTCGGCGCGAGCGGCGGCGGAGGCCGCCGGCCTGCCCCTTCGCTTCGCGGTCCCCCTCCTTCTCCTCCTCGCGCTCACCGCCAAGAACGTCTTTTCTTACTTCTCGGAGTTCGCGTTCAACGGGATCGGCCTGTCGATGGTGCGGGACCTGCGCCGCGACGCCTACGCGAAGCTCCTCCGGCAGTCGGCGAGCTTCTACTCGCGCTCTTCGACCGGCGATCTCCTGTCGCGCCTCCTTTCCGACGTGGAGCTCATCCAGTCGGCGTTCGGGACGCGGCTCGCGGACTTCGTGCAGGGGGGAGTGACGATCGCCCTCGTCCTCGTGTACATCGTTTCGCTGAACGCGAAGCTCTCCATCTTCGTGCTCGTGCTCGCCCCGATCCTCCTGCTGCCGATCATCGAGGTGACGCGCCGGCTGCGGCGCACGACGTTCTCCTCGCGCGAGCGGATCGGCGAGATGGGGGCCCTTCTCTCCGAGACGCTCCGCGGCCACCGGGTGATCAAGACGTACGGGATGGAGCCGTTCGAGGCGGAGCGTTTCGCGGGCGCGAACGACCGGTACTTCCGCGTCACCCGCCGTACCGTCCGCATCCAGGCGCTGAACTCTCCCATGATGGAGGTCATCGCGGGCCTGGGCCTCGCGGCGATCTTCGTCTACGCCGCGGCGCAGATCCGCTCGGGAGAGATGACGGTGGGCGGCGTCATCTCGTTTCTCGCGGCGCTCATGATGCTCTACAAGCCGCTGAAGGACGTGACGAAGGTGAACATGGCCCTCCAGCTGGCTCTCTCCTCGGCGCGCCGCGTCTTCGAGCTCATCGACTCGCCGGCGGAGATCGAAGACCGGCCGGGCGCCGTCGCGCTTGCCCCGTTCGCGCGCGAGATCCGCTACGAGAACGTCTCCTTCCGGTACGGCGAAGAGCCCGTCCTTTCCAACGTCGACTTGACGATCCGGCGCGGCGAGACGGTCGCGATCGTCGGCCCGTCGGGCGCCGGCAAGACGACTCTCGTCAACCTTCTGCCGCGGCTGTACGACCCGACCGAGGGGCGCGTGACGCTCGACGGCGTGGACCTTCGCGACGCGACCCTCGAGTCCGTGCGCCGCCAGATCGGTCTCGTCACGCAGGAGACCGTCCTCTTCGACACGACGGCCCGCGAGAACGTCGCGTACGGCCGTCCGGAGGCCTCCGAGGAGGCCGTCCGCGCCGCAACGGCTGCCGCCTTCGCCGACGAGTTCGTCGACCGCCTCTCCGAGGGCTACGACACCCGACTGGGAGAAGACGCCGGGCGCCTCTCGGGCGGACAGAAGCAGCGCCTCTCTATCGCCCGTGCGTTGTACAAGGACGCGCCGATCTTGATCCTCGACGAGGCGACGTCACAGCTCGACTCCGAGTCGGAGGCGCTCGTGGCGCGCGCGCTCTCGAACCTCATGGCGGGCCGCACGACTCTCGTCATCGCCCACCGTCTGTCGACCGTGCGCCGCGCCGACCGAATCCTCGTCCTCCAGCACGGCCGGCTCGTCGAGTCGGGCACCCATGCCGAGCTCTTGACTCGAAACGGCCTCTACCGCAGGCTGCACGACATGCAGTTCTTCCTCGAGACCAACGCGGGGGGCGAGAAGCGTCCGTGACGATCCGCAGCATGACCGGATTCGGGCGCGCCAAGGGGAGCCTCGGCGACGATTGGGCGGCCGAGGTCGTCGCGCGCAGCGTCAACCACCGTTTCTTAGACGTCACCGTGAAGGTGCGCGAGAGCGACGTCGAGCTCGAGCCGGTGCTCCGACGCGTCTTCACCCGCCACCTCGCGCGGGGCAAGGTCGAGGTTTCGCTCCGGCTCCGTCGGGCCGCCCCCGCCCCGACGACGATCTCGATCGACGAGGCCCTCCTGGAGGCGCTCCTCTCGCGGTTCGCGGCTCTCGCCGAGCGATATCCCGTCCACGGCAAGCTCGAAGCGCGGGACCTCCTGACGATCCCCCAGATCTTCTCCGTCGAATCGGCCGGTAACGGCTTCTCGGAGCAGGACGTCGCCGCCCTCGAAGCGATCGGCGAGGAGGCGGCGCGCGCCCTCGTCGCCATGCGCGAGGCGGAGGGGGCGCTCGTGGCCTCGGACCTGGCGGAGCGGATCGCGTTCCTGGAGAAGCGGCTCGGGGTACTCGCCGGCCGCCGCGGGGAGATCCTCCGGAGGAACGTCGAGAGCCTGCGCGAGCGCCTTCGCGTTCTCGCGGCGGAGCCGGGCATCGAGCCCGGGCGGCTGGAACAGGAAGCGGCGCTCGCGGCCGACCGGGCGGACGTCGCGGAGGAGCTCCAGCGCCTCGAAGGCCACCTCGGACAGTTCGCCGGCCTGCTTTCGAACGCACGCGAGCCGGTCGGGAAGAAGCTCGACTTTCTCGCCCAGGAGATCCTCCGCGAGCTGAACACGCTCGGCTCGAAGGGGCGCGACCTCCAGATGATCCGCGACGTCCTCGAGATGAAGTCCGAGATCGAGAAGGTCCGGGAGCAGGTTCAGAACCTCGAATGAGGTCGCGCGCGCCGGGAAACCTCTTCATCGTTTCTTCGCCGTCGGGGGGCGGGAAGACGACGCTCATCCGCCGGCTCATCGACGACCCCCCGGGGGCGCCCATGCACTTTTCCGTGTCGCACACGACCCGCCCGCGCCGGGCGGGGGAGAGGCACGGCCGGGAGTACTACTTCGTCACGGACTCGGTCTTCCGGAAGATGGCGGCGCGGGAAGCGTTCCTCGAGCACAACGTCGTCCACGGGCGGCACTACGGAACTTCCCGCAAGGAAGTGCTCGGCCGCCTCCTGCGGGGGGAGGACGTCGTCCTGGACATCGACGTGCAGGGCGCGCGCGACATCCGGCGCGCCTACCCGAAGGCGGTCTCGATCTTCATCGTC
>DASRPJ010000394.1:0-8090 GCA_035646435.1 Thermoanaerobaculia bacterium
CGCGATCGTGTTCGCGATCCTGTGCATCCTCCTGGTGCGCAACGCCCGGAAGACGTTGGAGACGTAGCCGCCCTTCGCTCCGACAACCCGAGTGGCCCTCGTCATCCCGAGCGGAGCGAGGGATCTGTGTCCCTCTCCGGAAGGGACCAGATTCCTCGTCGCTCCGCTCCTCGGAATGACATGGGGAAAAGGGGACAGATTTATTTTCCCGCTCGGAATGACGGGCGCAGCTTCCCGCTCGGCTCCGTGCGGAACTGTCGCCGCGTCCGCCGGAAGGGGTGCGCTTCGGTGTTGAAAACGACGCGGTCGAGGTCCAGCTCCGTTTCCGGCGCGAAGAGAAGGTAGAGATACTTGAGCGTCTCCGCGAGGAAGTAGCTCGGCATCAGGTCCCCCTTCTCCTTCGTCACGACGCTCTTCAGGACTGTGTAGCCGGCGTCGGTCCGGCAGTGCGCGACGAGCGCCTCGAAGAAGGTCTTTCCCATCTCGAGATATCGGGGATCCTTCGTGTGGCGGTGGAGGTAGTACGCCGACTCGACGATCTCCGGCCGCAGTTGATAGCCGGCGTGCACGACGCGCATCGCGCGGTAGTCGAGAACCTCGGGCTCGATCCCGTGGAGCTCCCACATCCGGTAGCACGAGTCCTGTAGGCGGCGCGCCCGTGAGAGGTCGCCGCCGAGCGCGAGGACAGCGGGCAGGAAGGCGTGGAGCGCGCCGAACTCGGAGGCCGTGCGCTTTCCCGTGACCATGTCCACGGGGCCGTACCAGAGGCCGCTCGGCACCTCCTCGGCGAGGCGGCGATTCAAAGCGCGCAGACTCTCGCGCCACATCGTCCCGCACTCCCGGTCGGCGAAGAGCCGCGAGCACTTCAGGAGGTACTCGTAGTAGGAGTCGATGCCTCCGCCCACGTGGCTCACCGGGCTCTTCCACTGTCCGGTCTCGACGTCGATCTCCTCGCCCGGGAGCCCGATCTTCGAGCGCCGGCGGTGAAGCTCGACGAGCGCTCGCTTCGCCTTTTCGAAGAAGACCCGCTTGCCGGTCAACTTCGCCAGGGTTCCGAACTCGAGGACGAGCGTCCCGATCTCGGCCGGGTTGGACGTCGCGCCGCTCGTCTTTCCGGTCTTGAGGTTGACGTACATGTACGGCATGCCGGTCGGGGACTCGAACGCCGGCAGGAGCCGCGTCCCGAGGTCCTCGGCAAGCCGGAGGAGTCGCGGATCGCCCGACATCTCGTAGCCCGAGAGGAGGCCGCCCAGGATGCGGATCGTGATCTCGAAGTTCTTGACCGTGACGTCCTTGTCGAACGACAGACGCTCGACGATCAGGGTCTTCACCTTCTCCGCCTCGTCCGTGAGCCCCATCAGGATCAGGGTGTCGAAGGCATCCACCGGCGTCATCAGGAGGGACTGGCCGTGCCAGTCGTGGGCCGTCCGGCTGACGGGGCGAAGCTCGTCGTGCCCCCACGCGTATCGCTCGTAGGCCCGCCAGGAGTGGAGGAGCTCCGTGCGGACCCGCCTGGCCATTTCGAGGCGGTCGATTCGTACGGGCGCAGGTCCCGGGACGGCACCCGCCGCCAGTACGACGACGACGAGAAGCGCCGCGGCGGAGACCATCGCCGGAACCTTCACTCCTCGGCCTCCGCCAGGCCCGGATAGACCGTGACGAGCCCGGCCTCGTTCACGGTGAGGTCGGCGGTGAAGCGGCCGCCGGCGCTCGTGTACCGGTACGTCGCGGCGTCGATCCGCCGGTAGGTCTGCTCGAGCGGCTCGAAGGCGAAGCTCGGGAACCGCAGCCACGCCGCGCGCACCGCGCCCTCCTGGCCGACCTCGAGGTCCAGCCGCCGGATCGGCAGGAGGTTCGTCGACGGGCTGAAGTTCAGGTCGAGGTCGACGGCGCCGCGAACGGACGGGACCTCGGCTCCGTTCGACCGCCAGGTTCCGCCGGGCTCGACCCGGACGTCGATCGAAACCGCGTCCGGGCCGACCCACCCCGAGACCTTCCCGGACGCCGTCTCCCACCTTTCGTTGCAGCGGATGTCGTAGTCGAGCCGGCAGGGCGCGCCCTCGTGGAGGAACACCGCCGTTCCCGAGAGAGTCCACCCGCTCCCGGCGGGAGCCACCCGCGCGAACTCGTGGCCGGGCCGGTCGAGGCGGCTCCACAGGATCGAGGCGGCGCGATCCGCCGTCACCGGGCTCTCCGGTACAGCCGCCGCGCCTCGACGACGAGCGCGGCATTGCCGGCGGCCTCCGTTCCGTCTTCCCTCACGAGCGTGTCCTCGAGGCCGATCCGCGTGTCGTAACCGCGGCGCGCCGCCTCCGCGATCAACACCCACACCGTCGCGCCCGTGCCGTGGAGGAGCCGCGGCGTCGCGACGTCCGCCGCGTCGAGAACGACTTCGATCTCCGCGACGGTGCGGAGCGCCGCCGCCAGGTCCGCTTCCTGCGGCTCGATGAGCACCCGAAGGCATCGACCCGCGAGTCCGCTCTTAGTCCAGCGCGCCGCGGCGGCCGCATCGCGGAGTCCCGCTTCGATCTCGACGCCGCGGTCGAGGAGAAGCCCCGCGAGATCCTCCGCACCGTCCTCGTGGAAGTTGACGGAAGCGAAGTCGGGCACCACGTCCCAACCCGCGACGAGAGCCCGGCGCTCGGCGGGGATCGGCACGATCCACGCGCCGGTCGTGACGCCCACGGCGGTCCTCGGCACGGCGGCTTTCACCGCGGCGACGGCGCTCGCGACATCCCGTGGCGCGAGGCTCTCCGAGCCGGCGGGGTCCCGCGGGTGAAGGTGGATCGCGCCGGCGCCGGCCACGACGGAGTCCGCCGCCGCCTCCGCGAGCTCCGCCGGCGAAACGGGCAGCTCCGGGTGCGCGCCCGCCGCGCGGTTCCCGTTCAGTGCCGCCTTCATCAGCATTTGCCGCGAGGGCGGAGACTAGTGGACGTGAGTCGACGCCGGCGTCGGCGCGGGAGTCGGAGTCCGCGGGGGACCCGGTCCCGGTCCCGGACGGCGGTTCTCGTTGTCCATGTCGGCCGCGATCAGCCATCGGCCGTCGTCGCCGCGGCGGAGCGCTAGCACGAACTTTCCCCAGTCGGGATCGCCCGGCTTTCCGCCGAACCCGCCGATGATGTACCCGACCTTCCCTTCGGTCGTGAATGCGAGCGCCCGCAACGCGAGGGGGCCGCCGCTCTTCGCGTAGGCCTCCCGGATCGCGGCGCGGCCTCGCACGGGCGGCTTTCCGTTCGAGAGCACGAATCCGTCCTCGGTGAAGAGCGCCGCGAGCCCCGCGGCGTCGCGCCCCTGCCACGCGCGCTCGTAGTCGCGCAGCACGCGGTCGAGCTCCGGCGGCAGCGTGACGGAGGGCAGCGCGGGCAGCGCCGCGGCGGGTGTCGGCTGGGCGGACAGGGTGGAGGAGGGAAGGGTCGCGGCCAGGACGAGGCAGGCGATCGAGAAAAGGCGCATGGTTACCTCGAGGGAGGAGCCTATACCCCTACCCAACCGCGTTCGAACCAGAATGCCACCCGGAGGGTCTTTCCTTCGTGAGCCAGGCGCCGCAAGACGAGGCCGCGGCCGTTCTCCTCGCCCAGAGCGGCGATCGGGAGGCGCTCGACCGGCTTCTTCGCGAGGTCGAGAGACCGCTCTACGGGTACGTCGTGCGCCTGATCGGCGACCCGGAGACCGCGAAGGACGTTCTCCAGGAAACGCTCGTGCGGATCTGCCGGAAGCTCCGCTGGCTGCACGACCCGGCGCTCTTCCGGCCGTGGGCGTTCCGGATCGCGTCCCGCGAAGCGTTCCGGATGATGAAACGCGTGAGCGGTCGACGCGAGGTCGACCTTCCGGATGCCGCAGTCGAAGCGCCCTCCGGCGCACAGGAGTCGTCGTGGCCCGTGTCGCTCGACCTTCCGGCGGCGCTCGACGGCGTGTCGCCGGCCAGCCGTGCGGTCCTCCTCCTTCACTACGTTCACGAGATGAGGCTCGAAGACGTGTCCGACGTGCTCGCGATCCCGCTCGGCACCACGAAGTCTCGTCTCGCCTACGGCCTCCGGTGTCTCCGGCGGTCGTTCGAACCGGTGACTCGATGACCGAGGACGAGCGGAGCCTCCGCAAGGCCGTGATCGTGTTCGCGATCCTCGAGGCGCTTTTTCTCGCCCCGATCGTGATCCTGCTCCTTCTGAGCCGCTAGAAAGAAAGGGGGAACCCATGTACGAAACCGGACCGATCGAGGAGGCGCGCCGCGAGGCGCTCGACCGAGTGGACCGCACGGAGCGCGATTACAAGCTCGTCTTCCTGGCGGCGGCCGTCGTGGAGTCGGCGTTTCTCGTCGGCTACCTCCTGCTCGCCGACTTTTCGAACCGCCTGCACGTATTGCTCCTGATCGCCGCGGTCGCGATCTACTCGATCGTCGCGCTCGGCCTCGTCGCACTCGGCGCCCACGTGAAGCGCTGCACGCTTCGGATCCTGAAAGCGATCGACCTCGCGAAAGGAGGGTCGAGCTAGGGAGCCCGCAGCTCCGTCTCGAGCACGGCGTAGACCACCGTGCTGACCCATTCCCCCTTGAACCACTCGGCGTCGCGGAACTCCCCCTCCCGCCGCATGCCGACCCGCTCGGCGAGGGTGATCGCGCGGACGTTCCGGGAGTCGGCGACCGCGAAGACGCGGTGCAGCCCGAGCCGCGCGAACGCGTACGCGAGGAGGTGCGACACGGCCTCGGTCGCGTAACCCCGCCCCTGGTATCCGCGCGCGAAGGTGAACCCGAGCTCCGCCTGGCGCGCGGCCGCGCTCTCCATCCGCAGCGCGCAGTCTCCGATCAGCGTCCCTTCGGAGGCGAGCTCGACGGCGACCTGGGTCCATCGCCCCGGCTCGAACGGCGCGCGCGCGAGCTGCGCGTCGATGAACGCGACGGCGTCGTCGCGGGTGCACGACTCCCACCCCTGGTAGCGCGCGACCTCCGGGTCGGCTCGATACGCCGCGAAGGAGTCCGCGTCGCCGGCGCGGAACCGCCGGAGCGAGAGCCGCGGCGTTTCGAGGAAGACGTCCGTCGCGTCTGCTTGCCGCGGTTCGCTCATCGAGTCATGTTAGCTTCCCCGGCCGTGCCCAATTCGGGCATCCTCCCTGTAGAATCGGGAAAACAAGGAGACGCCGAATGTCGACCACGACCCTGATCATCATCATCCTCGTGATCCTGCTTCTGGGCGGATTCGGCTTCCGTCGCTGGAGGCGGTAGAGGCTTCCGGCCCCCTCGTTCGCGCGCGCGGGATCTGACCCCCTTCGGGATCAGACCCGGGCTTAATCTCGATCGCGCGGCGCGCGCAGTTTCTCCGCGAGCCCCCGGCGGTAGAGCAGCCGCGAAGCCCGGCGGATCACGGCGAGGAAGCGCGGGTCGTACGGAAAGGCGAGCTTGCGGGCGACGAAGCGCTCGAGAGGCGCGAGCATCGGGCGCCCAACGGTGATCCCCTCGGTGCGGGTCCACTGGCGGAGGCTCTCGACGCCGTGTCGGACGCCGAGACCGCTCGCCTTCCAGCCCCCGAGCGGCGCCTCGACGACGAAGTAGCTCACGAGGGCGTCGTTGACCGAGGCCTGCCCCGACTGGAGCCTCCGCGCGAAGGCCTCCGCCTTCTCCCGGGGGCCGAACACGGAGGCGTTCAGTCCGAGGTGCGAGTCGTTCGAGAGGCGGAGCGCCTCTTCGGCGTCCTTCACGCGCATCACGGGGACGAGCGGCCCGAACGTCTCCTCCCGCATGACCTCCATGTCGTGGGTCGCGCCGAGGAGGACCGTCGGTGAAAAGAAGTTCCCCGGCCTCGTCTGTCGGTGCGTTTCGCCGACGGCGACGCGGGCGCCCTTCCCCGTCGCGTCCGCGATCTGTCGCTCGAGCGTGTCGAGCTGGCGCGCGAACGTGACGGCGCCGAGGTCGGAGATTCCGGCCGCGGAGCCGTTCGGCACGAGAGGCCTCAGGGCGCAGACACGCTCGACCAGGAGCGCCTCGAAACGGTCGGCCACCCGTTCCTCGACGTAGATCCGCTCGGTGCGGATGCAGACCTGTCCGCTATGGATGAAGCTCGACCACGCCGCGGCCTCGGCCGCGCGCTCGAGGTCGGCGCCGGCCAGCACGACGAAGGGCGACTTGCCCCCGAGCTCGGTGACGCAGGGGATGAGTCGCTCTCCCGCCCGCGCCGCCACTTTCCTGCCGGTCGCCACGGAACCGGTGAACATGATCCCGTCGGCGCGCTCCACGAGCTCCGCGCCCGCTTCGCCGCGTCCGGTGACGACGCGGAAGACGTCCGGCGGGTTTCCGGCCTTCACCCACAGGTCGCAGAGCCGGAGCGACGTGAGTGGAGTGACCTCGGACGGCTTCAACACGACCGTGTTGCCCATGAGGAGAGGGCCGACCGCGTCGGCGGCATTGTTCAGGATGGGGAAGTTCCACGGTCCGATCACACCGACGACGCCGAGCGGCCTTCGCGTCAAGCGGGTCTTCTTCGTCACGAAGAGAAACGGGTTGCGGGTCTCTTCAGCGAGGGCGCGCCGCGCCGCCCGGCCGGCGAACCGGATGAGCTCGCAGAGGTAGAGGATCTCGAACGCCTCCGCCTCGTGCCGCGGCTTGCCGCTCTCGCGAACGAGGGTGCTCGCAACGCCGTGAGCGTCGTCGAGAACGAGGTCGCGCCACCGCTTCAGCGCCTCGACGCGCCCCGCCAGCGGGCGGGACGCCCACTCGGGGAAAGCGCCGCGAGCCGCGTCGACGGCGGCAGCGACCCCGGCCGCCCCCTCGTCCGGGACCTCGGCCACGAGCCCCCCCGTCGCCGGCGACAGCACGCGGATAGGGGCAGGCACGGCGGTGATTATGGGGTCAGGCCTGAATTTCGGCGTCGGGGTCAACGCTGAATTCCTGAGTCCGTAACAGGGCTGAATTCAGCTATGGCACAAATTCAGCTTTTCAGCGTTGACCCCTTTCGAGTCGCCAGAGGTTGACGGTCGGTTCGTCGCTGCCGCTGGAGGCGAGCCACCGGCCGTCGGGGCTGAACGCGACGAACCACGCGTTGCCGGAGTGTCCCGCGAGCGCCTGCTGAAGAGCGCCGTCCCGTACGCGCCAGAGCCGCACCGTCGGGCTCCGCCCGGCGCCGCGCCGGCTGCCGAGAATTCCGGTCCACAGCGTCCCGAGCGCCCCCTTCTCGCGCCCTCCGCTCGCCAGCCACTCGCCGTCCGGGCTGAACGCGACCGTGTAGACGTGGTTCGATCCGCCGGTGAGCGTCCTCACGAGCGCTCCGTCGCTCGCGCGCCACAACCGCGCGGAAGAGTCGTCGCTTCCGCTCGCGACGAGATCCCCCCGGGGGCTGACGTCCACGCCGACGACGGCCTGCCCGTGGCCGACGAGGGTGCGTTCCAGCGCGCCGGTCAGGGTGCGCCACACCTTCACCGTCCGGTCGAAGCTCCCGCTCACGACCTGCTGTCCGTCGGGGGTGAAGTCCACCGACCACACGTTCAGCTCGTGACCGGTGAGCGTGCGCAGGAGGGCGCCGTCTTCGAGACGCCACAGCTTCACGGTCTTGTCCTCGCCGCTACTCGCGACGGTCCGACCATCCGGACTCACGGCCACCGACCACACCGTCCCGCCGTGCCCGGTCAACGTCCGCGCGAGCGACCCGTCCGCGACCCGCCAGATTCTGACGCCCCGGTCGTAGCTTCCGCTGACGAGCCACCGGCCGTCCGGGCTGTACGCGAGGCTCGTGACTCCTGCGGGGTGCGCGAGCGTTCGAGTGAGCGCCGCGTCCGGCATGCTCCAGAGCTTCACCGCGCCGTCCACGCCGCTCGTCGCGAGCACCCGGCCATCGGCGCTGAAAGCAACCTGGCGCGCCGCAACGGAGTGGGCCGCGAGAGTCCGGTGAAGGCGCGCGGTCAGAGTCGGGCCGGGCTTTGCCGGCTCCGGCGGAGCTCCCCGGCAGGCGGACAGGGCCGCGAGGAGAATCGACGAGAGGGCGAAGACCGCACGGACGGCGATCCTCATTGGCTGTGGTCGTCCGTAGGTCAGCGAACGCCAGATCCACTCGACCGGCCCGAACCGGAAGCGATTGAGCCACCACACGCTCGCCGGAACCTGGACGGCC
>DASRPJ010000395.1:0-3547 GCA_035646435.1 Thermoanaerobaculia bacterium
AACCCGGTCGTCCTATCCACCTCCGGCGAACAGAAGGAGGAGGAGGGCTGCCTGTCGGTCCCGGACGTCGCGGAGCGGGTGATCCGTCCCGAGCACGTCCTCGTGCGGGCAGCGGACTCCGGGCTTCGCGTCCGGGAGCTCGAAGGGACGGGTCTCCTCGCGCGGGCGTTCTCCCACGAGATCGACCACCTGAACGGCCTCCTTTTCGTCGATCGGCTCCGCGGGCTGAAGCGTGAGCTCACGTGGAGGAAGATCGCGCGCCGTCGGGAACGGGAGGCGTGGTGAAGCTCTACAACACGCTCGGCCGCCGGCTGGACGACTTCACGCCGCTCGAACCGGGGCACGTGCGCCTCTACACGTGCGGTCCGACCGTCTACAACGTCGTCCACATCGGAAACCTGAGGACCTTCGTCTTCGAGGACGTGCTCCGCCGCCGTTTCCTCGCGCGCGGGGACCGCGTCACGCAGGTCATGAACCTGACCGACGTCGACGACAAGACGATCAACGGGGCGCGCGAAGCGGGCCTCTCTCTCGGGGACTTCACGGCGAAGTACGCCGAGGCGTTCTTCCGGGACATCGCCCTTCTCAACGTCGAGCCCGCCGAGCGCTACCCGAAAGCGACCGACCACGTGCCCGAGATGATCGACCTCATCCGGCGGCTCGACGAACGCGGCCACACCTACGAGACGGAGGGCTCGGTCTACTTCCGGATCGCGACCTTTCCGGATTACGGCAAGCTCTCGGGCATCGACCTCGATCAAACGCGGCGGAGCGAGCGCGTCGCCGACGACGAGTACGAGAAGGAGGACGTCAAGGACTTCGCCCTCTGGAAGGCGGGCAAGCCCGGGGAGCCGTCGTGGCCCTCGCCGTGGGGAGAGGGACGACCCGGCTGGCACATCGAGTGTTCCGCCATGAGCATGAAGTACCTGGGGGAGCACTTCGACATCCACACGGGAGCGGTCGACAACATCTTTCCGCACCACGAGAACGAGATCGCCCAGAGCGAAGGCGCGACGGGCCAGCCGTTCGTGGACGTGTGGCTGCATGCGGAGCACCTCGTCGTCGACGGCGAGAAGATGTCGAAGTCGAAGGGGAACTTCTACACGCTGGACGACGTGCTCGCGCGGCGGGACGACGCGGCCGCGGTGAGGTACCTCTTCCTCTCCGTCCCTTATCGGACGAAGCTGAACTTCACCTGGGACGCTCTCGCGGGAGCCGCGTCGGCGCTCGAACGGCTCCGGTCGGCGACCGTCCGACTGGACGAGGTCGCGGCGGCCGGCTCGTCGAAGCCCGGCGCGTTCCCCGCGGCGGAACGCTCGGCGGAGTTCCGCGCGGAGTTCGACGCGGGTCTGGACGACGACCTGAACACCGCCGCCGCCCTCGCCGCGGTGTTCAATTTCCTGCGGAGCATCAACGCGGCGATCGACGACGGGTCCCTGGATGCGGCCGGAGCCCGCGAAGCCCGCGCCGCGCTCGCGGGCGCCGACCGGGTTCTCGGCGTGCTGCCTTCCGGACCGGACGTCCTCTCCGCGGAGATCGAGGCGAAGATCGCCGCGCGCAACGCCGCCCGCGGCCGGCGGGACTTCGCCGAATCCGACCGGATCCGCGACGAGCTCGCGAAAGACGGGATCGTCCTCGAGGACACGCCGGGAGGCACTCGGTGGAAGAAGGTGTCAACCTGAGTTCAAGCCGTCGGCCTCGCGGGCCGCTTGATTCCCAATCCCGAAAACCCTTGTCCCAGTCGATGCTCGAAGCGAGCACTCCACTGGTGTAGGCGAAGTGTCTGGTCCTGCATCCTGGAGGAGGTGACGAGTGAGAGACGGTCACGTCGCCCTGCAAGCCCCCTTGGCTCCGGGCGGGGGGGTGAGAGCTCTCATGCTCGATACGTCAGACAGAACCAGACTCACCTACAGCTACTCTCCCTCGCTCGCGCCGGATTCCGCCAGCACGCAGGCGCAGTCGCCTCTTGAGGTGATGTACTGGTACCAGTGCGGGACTATCACGACGTGTGATTCCTACGACGGTGGCCAGACCTGGAACTGTTCGTCACAGACGGAGTGGTGTTATGCGCCTGACTGGGGCGGATGCTACGACTACTGGTCCTGCTACGGCGGGGGAGGAGGAGGGGGCGGTGGCGGGGGTGGCGGAGGAGGCAGTCAAGATCCCAGACTGACCGACCCGGCTATAAAGGAACTCCGAGAGGACTACGAGAGGGCCGGGTGCAACGTTCCAGGAGCCACCGAGTTCGTCAACGAGGCTTCCTACGTCGATCCCGGGCACTTCTCGTTCGCGGAGCTACGCGACGACTCCGCGTACGGCTCTCCGTGGGCGATCCTGAGGCCAGAACTGCTGAGTGGTCTGGAGACGACGCGCGCGAACTACGGCAACCAATCGATCTACATCAGCAGTTCCTATCGAACCCCGAGGCACAACGCTTCGCTGTCCGGATCGGCGCAGTGCAGCCGGCACATGTACGGTTTTGCCGCAGACCTTCGGACAGCGTGCAATTGCAAAACGTGGAACGCCCTTGCCAACGCCGCGAGCCAAGCCGGGGCGTGGGTTGAGCACCTCACGGACTCCGGGTGTGATCATGTCCACGTCGATTGGGGAATCGCTGCAAACCCGAACGGGTATGGGCTATGCAAGTGAGGTGGACGGTGAAAACCGTCTCTAGAACCCCCCGCATCGTCACGGTCCTTTTCTTGCTCTGTGCTTGCAGGTCTCAGCTAGCCGAGGCCACCTGCGAGTTTGTTGCGAGTCCGGAACTGTTGGCGGGACTGGTCACTCCTGAGTGGTCGCAGCGACGCGCCCTGCTTGAAAAGCGAGTGGCTGCATTTCACCAGGTACGCGCGCATTGTCCGGATGGCCATTTCGACTCCGGCTCGCGTGAGCGGTTCTACGGGTATCTCCGCCGGGAAATCGAATACCGCAAGTGGGCCGAGGGCCACTATCTGCGCACCGGGCAGGGATTCGGCGAGGGCTACGGAGAATACCTTCAGGAGCTACGGAACTATGTCGATCGCGTTCTGGATCCCGAGAGGGATCGGGTCTTTTCGGACCTAATCTTGGTCTTCGGAATGCCCCAGACAGTTGCGAAACTGGGTCGGTCGGCGGAATCCGAGGTCGTCACACTGCTTGCCGTGGAAGATCGGCAAACGACGGCTGCAGCCGCGATTGGCTACTGGATTGATGCGGCGAATGATGGGTTCACTCCGGATGAAAAGGATCGGTTCATCTCGCTGCTGATTGATCGGTTACCGTCCCCTCCCGCGTTTAGCGATGCTGACCGGTCCTCGTACTGGCAGAGTATTCACTTCGCTGATGCGATTCTGAACGCATTGGGTCGCTCGAATAGCGTCGCGGCCAGAGATGCGATCCGCACATGGCTCAGGAAGTTCGAGAGCCGCCCGGTTACGGGTCTACGTGCTCCGACCGAACCTCTGACGGTCAAGGCCGCTCGGGAGGCAATCGCGGCGATTGAGAAGCACCTTGCTCCGAAGACTCATCCCTGAATCATACCTTCGTGAACGTTCTTGGTTTAGCTATT
>DASRPJ010000396.1:0-7390 GCA_035646435.1 Thermoanaerobaculia bacterium
TTCTTCCTTACTTTCTGCCGGCGGATCGGCGAGGCGGATCGGGTAACGCGCTCGGTCCCCGCGCGGGGCGGGAACCGGCCGGTCGAGTCGGCGGCGAGCTACTTCCGGATTCCGAGACGCTCGATCAACCGGTGATACCGCGCGGTGTCTTCCGACTTCACGTAATCAAGCAGACGCCGGCGGCGGCCGACGAGCTTCAAGAGGCCGCGCCGGGAGTGGTGGTCCTTCGCGTTCGACTTGAAGTGCTCCGTCAGATAGGTGATGCGGTTCGTCAGCAGCGCGACCTGCACCTCCGGCGACCCCGTGTCGGTGTCGTGGGTGCGGTACTCCGAGACGATCGTCGGCTTCTTCTCCCGATGCTCCGTGACGTTCACTGATCCTCCAGCTCTCTACTCACTACTTTTTTCAAACTTCGCAGACTACCACAGGGCGCAAGCTATTCCGCCAGCACCAGCTTGGGGCGAATGAGGGCGATCCCGCGGGTCCCGATGGGTGTCACCTGGCCGAGCGCGACCATCTCGTCGGACGGGCCGACGAGCGCCACCCAGTCGCCCTCCTTCGACGCGACGTCCCGCGCGGGGATCGACTGACCCTTGCGGATCTTCCAGGTCTCCAGGGACGCGAGCCGGACCCGCTCGAACGGGAAGTGGACCCGCGAGAGCGGCAGCGCGTGAGGGCCATCCAGCCGCTCCGCTGCGGGCATCTCTTCGAAGCGATCGAGCGGCACCGCGTTCTCGACGTGAAAGTCGCCGATCCGCGTCCGGCGGAGGGACTCGAGGTGCGCTCCGCAGCCGAGCTTCTCGCCGAGCTCGCTCGCGATCGAACGGATGTAGGTCCCGGACGAACAGGAAATGGAGAAGGGGAGCCGGCCGTCGGCGGGCTCCCCGAAATCGAGTTGCGACACGCGGACTTTCTTCGGGACGATCGGGACGCTCTCGCCCTTTCGCGCCATCTCGTAGAACTTGCGTCCGCCGACCTTCTTCGCGGAGTAGGGGGGCGGTGACTGGAGAAACTCCCCTCGAAACGCCTCCGCCGCCGCTTCGATCGCCGCCCGGTCGACCCCCTCCACGCCGCGCTCGGCGCCGACCGGCTCGCCTTCGCGATCGTAGGTGGTCGTCGCGCTCCCGAGTCGGATGATCCCCTCGTACGACTTGTCCATGAGCGTGAAGAAGCCCTGGAGCCGGGCCGCCTCGCCCGCGCAGAGCAGGAGCAGCCCCGTCGCCATGGGGTCGAGCGTGCCGCTGTGGCCGACGCGGGCCACGGAGAGCGCGGTGCGGACCCGCTCGACGACGTCGTGAGAGGTGAGCCCCGCGGGCTTGTCGAGCAGGAACAGGAAACCGCGTCGAAAGGGGTCGGTGCCCTTCACGGCTCCTCTTCCCGCTCCGGGAGGACTTCCGAGAGAATTTCTTCGATCCGCGCGCCGCTCTCGAACGTCCGGTCGCGCTGGAAGTGGAGCTCCGGCGCGTAGCGGAGTCCGCAGCGGCGGCCGACTTCGCGGCGCAGAAACCCCGAGGCGCGCGCGAGGCCCTCCCCGACGCGGTCGAGCGCGTCTTCGTCGCCGTGCGCCGTGAAGTAGACGCGGGCCGACCTCAAATCCGGCGACATGTCGACGTCCGTGATCGTGACGAGCCGGATCTCCGGGTCGTGCACCTCGGTCAGGAGCAGGTTCGAGATCTCCGCTCGCACGAGGTCGGCGACGCGCTGGCTGCGGCGGGAGTCTTTTTTCACTCGTTCTCCTGTCCGGTCATTCCGAGGCCGAAGGCCGAGGAATCTGGGCCCAGATCCCTCGCGGAGCCTGTCCTGAGCGGACGACCTCGGTGACAACCACGGTCTATCCCTTTTCTCGCTCGGGATGACAGGTAGGGCGAAGGGCTCGGGATGAGGACTGGGGTGCTACACATGGATGAACTCGTTTCGGTAGTTCAAGAGCTCCCCTTCCAGGTTCTGCTCGACGAAATCAAGGATGTTTTGCAGCAGGGCGTCTAACGGCTGCTGGTCGGGTCCCACGGCGGCGACCCCGAGCTCGGCCCGCTGGAGAAGGTCCTGCGAGCCGACCTCCGCGGCGGAGACCTCGAACTCGTTCCGGATCCGGGCCTTCAGCGACCGGACGATCATCCGCTTCTCCTTCAAGCCGCGGCAGCCCGGAAGGTGCAGGTCGTAAACGGCGTAGGCGAGGACCATGGTTTGTCAACCGGAAGCCGCGGCGGGCGGGGACCTCAGGCTTCCATCAACCCCGCGGTCTTTTCGATCTGGTAGGCCTCGATCACGTCGCCGACCTTCACGTCCTGGTAGCGCTCGAGCGCGATGCCGCACTCGAAACCCTGCTTCACTTCCGAGACGTCGTCCTTGAAGCGGCGCAGCGACGCGATCTTCCCGTCGTAGATTACGCGGTTGTCGCGCAGGAGACGAACCTGGGAGGAGCGCGCGACCGAGCCCTCGATGATGTAACAGCCCGCGACGACGCCGAACTTCGGGACCTTGAAGGTGTTGCGCACTTCGGCGCGACCGCGGGCGACTTCCTTCAACGTCGGGTCGAGGAGCCCCTCCATCGCCTTCTTGATCTCGTCGGTGACGTTGTAGATCACGGTGTGGAGGCGGAGCTCGACGCCGCTCTTCTCGGCCTCGGTCTCGGCTTTCCTCTCCGGCCGGACGTTGAAGCCGACGATGATCGCACCGGAGGCCGACGCGAGAAGGACGTCGTTGATGTTGATCGCGCCCACGCCCACGTGCAGGAGCGTGACCTTCACTTTTTCGTTCGAGAGGTTCTTCAACGCCTGCGCGAGCACCTCGGCCGATCCCGCGACGTCCGTCTTGACGATCAGGGGGAGCTCCTTGACGCGGCCCTCCTGGATCTTGTTGAAGAGCTGGTCGAGCGAGAACTTCTGGCTCGCCGCCATCGCCTTGTCGCGGTCCTTGAGCTGACGGAAGGACGCGACCGAGCGCGCCTTGGCCTCGTCCGGGACGACCTGGAACGCGTCTCCGGCCTGCGGGAGGTCCTCGAACCCGGTGACCTCGACCGGTGTCGCCGGTCCCGCCTCCGTCAGCCGGGCGCCCCGGTCGTCCGTCATCGAACGGACGCGGCCGAAGACCGACCCCGCGAAGAAGACGTCGCCGATCGCGAGCGTTCCGGACTGGACGAGGACGGTGGCGACGTTCCCGCGCCCCGCTTCCCGCCTCGCCTCGAGGACAACGCCCCGAGCCTCTTCGCTCACCGAGGCCGTCAGCTCCTGGAGGTCCGCGACGATCAGGATGAGCTCGAGAAGCTGTTCGATCCCCTGTCTCTTGGTCGCGGAGATCTCGGCCGAGCCGACGTCCCCGCCCCAGGACTCCAGGAGTACGCCCTGGTCCGCCAGCTCCTTGCGGACCCGGTCCGGGTTCGCGTTCGCCTTGTCGACCTTGTTGATCGCGACGACGATCGGGACCTTCGCGGCGCGCGCGTGGTTGATCGCCTCGATGGTCTGCGGCATGACCGCGTCGTCCGCCGCGACGACGAGCACGACGATGTCCGTCGCCTTCGCGCCGCGCGCGCGCATCGAGGTGAACGCCTCGTGGCCGGGCGTGTCGAGGAAGACGATCGGACGGTTGTTCACCTCGACGCGGTAGGCGCCGATGTGCTGGGTGATCCCGCCGGCCTCGCCCTCCGCGACCTTGGTCTGGCGGATCGCGTCGAGTAGCGACGTCTTGCCGTGATCGACGTGGCCCATCACGGTGACGACGGGGGCCCGCGGCGACCGGGCCGCCGGCTCCGCCGCCGCGGCCTCGGAAGTCTCCGCCCCGCCCCGGGCGAGCTCCATCTCCTCCTCGAACGAAACGACCGCGGCCTCGACGCCGACTTCCTTGGCGATCTGGATCGCCGTCGGGGCGTCGAGCGTCTGGTTGACCGTGGCGAGGATTCCCCTCTGCATGAGGAGCCGCTGGATGTCCTTGGCGAGGACGCCGAGCTTCTCCGACAGCTCCTTGATCGTGACGCCTTCCGAGAGGAAGATCGGGCCGGTCGGCATCGGTTTCTTGAACTCGAGGAGCTTGCCGGAGTCGTGGGCGCGCGTCGACTTCGCGGCGCGGCGGAGAGCCGACTTCGACACGGGCTTCGCTTGCGCGACCGCCTCGCCCTCTTCCGCCCCTTCCCCCTTCTCGATCAGCGGCAGCGAGATGTCGGAGTACGTGTCTTCCTCGTACGCCCCGACGAACTCGCGCAGATCCACCTCGTCCGCGACGGTGATCTTCGGCTTCGCGCCGCGCTTGGCGGCCGGCTTCTTGTCCTTGTCGTCTTCCTTCTTTCGTTTCGTGGCCGGGCGGTCGCTTTCGGGCGGAGGAGCGACACCCCGTCCGGCGGCCGGTCCCATCGGCCTCCCGGCCGGCCCCATCGGGCGTCCCGTCGGTCCGGTCGGACCGCCCGGGCGCGGGGGCATCCCGGCCGGACGCATGCCCGGCCCTCCCGGAGTGGGTCGATAGACCGAGGGCCCGGGCCGCCCCGAGGGGCCGCTCGCGGGACCCATCGGCCGGGCCGGTCCCATGGGACGCGTCGCGCCGGGCGCGGCGGAACGAGCCATTCCGGCGGGCGCGGGGGGAGCTGCGGGCCGCACCGGCGCCGGCCGCGGCGGCGGGAGAACGATCCGGCGAGGGACCGGGGGTTTCGCCGGCTCCATCTCGGGCTCGGACGGCACGACCGCGGTCCGCGCCGGCTCGGCCGGTTTGGTCTTCGGCTCCTGGGCCGGTGCCGGCGCCGCCGCGGGCCGCCGGGCCGGCTCGGGCTCGGGCGCGGGGCGCGGGACGGCCGGCTTGTCGATGATCTTGATTCGCGAAAGGGCGCTCTTCTGGGGTCGATACGCCTTCGACTCCGAGTCGCGAACGATCAGCTGCTTCGGGGCGTGGGTCTTCCCCTGCAGGATCGCGAGCACCGTGGCTTCGTCGAGCGCCGCCTGCTCCGACTTGACGTCCACGCCGATCGACTGGAGAAGGAAGAGGACTTCCTTGCTCCCGATCCCCATCTGTGCCGCCAGCTCTTCGACCCGGATCTTTCCCATCGGTCGCGATTAC
Organism: Thermoanaerobaculia bacterium; assembly: GCA_035646435.1. Taxonomy (GTDB): domain Bacteria; phylum Acidobacteriota; class Thermoanaerobaculia; order UBA5066; family Gp7-AA6; genus Gp7-AA6. The sequence continues at coordinate 5,038 of DASRPJ010000396.1, forward strand.
TCCTAAACGATCGTCTCTTCGGCCGGCTGGGAGGATTCGCCCTCTTCCGCCGCCGGAGTCTCGATCTCTTCCTGTTCTTCTTCCGTCACTTCTTCGGTCACTTCTTCGGTCTCTTCTTCGGCCAGTTCTTCTTCCTCTTCTTCCGTCTCGCGCGGTGACCGGATCTCCTCTTCGGCAGCTTCGGCGGCTTCGAGGACCTTTTCCGCCGTCGCAGCGCCGATTCCGGGGATCTCGGCCAGCTCCTCCGCGCTCTTCTCGAGCACATCGGCGAGCGAGAGGAGACCCGCGGCCGACAGCTTCGCCGCCGTCTTCTCGCCGATGCCGGCGATGTCCGCGACCGCGGTCTGTCGCATCCGCGACGTCTGCAGCATGCGGGTGAGCGCCTCGGCGACCTCGCCCTTCACCTCCGTCTCGCCCTTGATCTCGATCTTCAGCCCGATGAGCGCCGAAGCGAGGCGGACGTTCTGGCCTTTCTTTCCGATCGCGAGCGAGAGCTGCTCGTCTTCGACGACGCAGTCGAGGCTCATCGTCCCGTCGTCGTGATGGATCGGCGAGACGCGCGTGATCTTCGCCGGCGCGAGGGCGTTCTGCGCGAAGTTGATCAGGTCGTCGGAGTAGAGGATCACGTCGATCTTCTCTCCGTGGAGCTCCCGCATGATCGACTGGACGCGGCTGCCCCTCATGCCGACGCACGCGCCGACGGGATCGACGTCGCGCTCGCGGGAGCGCACGGCGACCTTCGCCCGCTCGCCCGGCTGGCGAACGGCGCCCTTGATCACGACGGTCCCGTCGTAGATCTCCGGCACTTCCATCTCGAAGAGCCGGATGAGCAGACGCGGATCGGTCCGCGACAGGACGAGCTGGGGCCCCTTGGGGTTCCGGTGGACGTCGTACAGGATGGAACGGATCCTTTCGCCCTGCCCGTACCGTTCGGCCCGTGACTGCTGATCGCGCGGGATGATCGCTTCGGTCTTCCCGAGATCGACGATCATGTCGCCCCGCTCGAAGCGCTTCACCGTTCCGCTCATGAGCTCGCCGACCTTGGGGAAGTACTCGTTGTAGATGTTGTCGCGCTCCGCCTCGCGGACTTTCTGATAGAGCACCTGCTTGGCGGTCTGAGCGGCGATGCGGCCGAGTCCCATCGCTTCGCGATAGACGCGCACCTCGTCGCCGAGCTGAACTTCGTCGACCTCGGTCGGCGGACCGCTTTCCGGATCGGGACCGGGACGCAGCACGCGGACCTCTCCTCCCGTCCCCTTACTGGCGACGAGCTCGCGCGCCTCGTCGAGCAGCATCTGCGGCGGCGGCTCTTCCGACTCGGTGTCGAGCTCTTCGACGACGGTGCGCGGCGAATAGACGGTCATCGCGCCGGTCGTGCGGTCGATCAGCGTCACCATGGCCTTGTCGTGGTAGAACTTTCTCGCGGCCGAGGACATGGCTTCCTCGAGCGCGCCGAACATTTTTTCGGCGTCGATGTCTTTCTCTCTCGAGACCTGTCGGATCACCGACGGATCGATGTTCATCGGACCGTACTTCTCCTCGAGCGCGGCGACTCGACCATCCTAGGCGCGGCGCCCCGGCCACTCGAATTCCAGACGCGCCTGTCGAATATCGCCGAAACGGACATTATAGGTTTTGCGATTCTCCCCATCAACGACCCGGAGGACGTCGCCCTGGACGCTCTCGAGCGTCCCGCGCAGGTTCCGGCTTCCCGGCGCGGCGCCGGGCTTCGCTTCGGACGCCTCCGGGAAGACCGGGTCATCGGTTTTCACCCGGACGCGGCGGCCGACGAAACGCCGCGCGTCGTCGATCGAATAGAGCTTGCGGTCGAGCCCCGCCGAAGAGACTTCGAGCATGTACCGGTGCGCGATCTCGTCGGACGCGTCGAGCAGAGCCGACACCTCCCGCGAGACGGCCTCGCACTCCGCGATCGTCACGGGGCTTCCGTCCCCGCGTTCGAGCACCACCCGCATCACCGACGCCTTTCCGGTCCCGGAAGGCTCGATGTCGAGCAAGCGGCATCCCTTTCGCAGGGCGATCGCCCGGATTTCCTCCAGCGTTTCCTCCTTGAGCCGCATTTCCTAACTCGTTTGAAACAAAAAGGCGGGCCTGCGCCCGCCTCCCCGATCGTCGAGAGCCGCCTCTATGTATCAAATAGGCAGCACCCGCCGCAAGCGAAGGGTCTGACCCCGCAGGGGTCAGATCCACATTCAACCGGTGAATAGCCTCCAGATACCGAAGATCGCCACGTCACCAATACCGAGAATCGCTCGGCACGCGAGGGTGTTAGGACAGAGGGCGGTTCTCCGCAAGAGCAAAACAGCGTGTTCCAGATCGTCGAAAAAGGGCAGAA
>DASRPJ010000397.1:0-3241 GCA_035646435.1 Thermoanaerobaculia bacterium
CGGGGTCGTTTGGCCGCTTTGCATATAATCCGCGGCACGGACGCGAAAAGACTCGTGACGGGAGCGGCCGTTCCAATCCGTTCCGCCGGCGGGACTTAGCCGGGCGACGGCAGAGGAGGTGAGGATGCTCTCGGTTCCCTCTCTGCGCTTGAACCAGTTCGGGGTCAACTTCTACGAGGCGCTCCTCTCCGGAGCCGACCTCCAGTCGCTCGTCGCTTTCGAGGTCCTTTCCTTCGGCGCCGCGGCCCAGACGACGCGCGGCCAGGCCAAGAAGACCACGAGCGGCCGCGTCAACTGGGAGCTGCTCGAACGCCGCATTTCCGCGTCCGAGCACGCCTACCAGCGGCCGATCATCAAGAAGAAGATCGACGAGCTCGTCGCCTACTACCTCCAGTGCGCCGACTCCGGGACGCTCCCGGCGATCCCGGGAAGCGTCCTCCTCGTCTCGGATCGGCGTCTCGAGTTCTCCCCTTCCGGAGGGCGCGGAGACTCCGGCTCGCTCAAGCTCCCCGAAGACTCCGGCATCCTCCGGGCACTCGACGGCCAGCATCGCCTGCTCGCCCTGCATCAGCTCGCCGAGAAGCACAACCTGAAGGACTTTCAGGTGCCCGCGGTCGTCTTCGACAACCTGACCGCCGACCAGGTCGTCGAGCTGTTCGTGACGATCAACAGCAAGCACACGAAGTTGAACCCGTCCCACCTGATCTCTCTCTCGGGGCGGCGCCTCTACCGCGACGAAAACCTCGCAGCCGCCCACGACGTCATCCGCACCCTGAACGAGGACGACGGCTCGCCCCTCCGCGGCCAGATCAAGGTGCTCGGGATCGGCCGCGGCGCCGTGACCCAGGCCTCGCTTGCCGACGAGCTGAGGGACGTCTTCGCCGCGATGGACGCCGCGGGCGGCCGTGTCTCACGGGAGTTCCGCGAAAACTCCCGGCGGTTCTTTCTCAACTACTTCAAGGCGGCGGCGCGCGCGTTCCCGACGGCGTTCCACGGGCGGAAATACTCCGTCAAGAGCTCGACGGCGCTGCGCGCATTCATACGCGTCGTGCCGTACGTCATTTCCATGATCCGGAAGCGCGGCGGAGACGTCTGGTCGGCCGGCGAGCTCGACGCTGCCCTGCGGCCGTGGGCCGAATCGATCGGGGACAAGCGCTTCGAGACCGAGGGGCTGTGGCGCGAGAGAATGACCGCGGGGAAGCGCTCCGCCGTGGAAGTCCTCGCGCGGGAGTTGCGGCAGGGATTGAATGCCTGAGGCGGCGGGACGCCTGAACCCCGACGGGGCGGCGTCGTAGAAGAGAGCGGAGGTCGTTAGACAGATGGGTGCTATCGGAGGCTGCCTTCTTTTCCTGATCCTTCTCGTCGTCTTCGTGGCGATCTGGGCGATCTGGCGCTACAACAACCTCGTCGCCCTCAAGTACCAGGTCGCGAATGCCTGGAAGCAGATCGACGTCCAGTTGAAACGCCGCCACGACCTGATCCCGAACCTGATCGCGGCGGTCCGGGGAGAGATGCAGTTCGAGCAGGACACGCTCGAGAAGGTGATCGCGGCCCGTAACAGCGCCGTCGCCGCTCGGGGCGTCGCCGAGACGGCCGAGAAGGAGAACGTGCTCACCCAGACGCTCTCCCGGCTCTTCGCGCTGTCGGAAAACTACCCCAACCTGAAGGCGAACGAGAGCGTCAAGACGCTCATGGAGGAGCTCACGTCGACCGAGAACAAGATCGGGTTCGCCCGGCAGTTCTACAACGACGTCGCGACGCGCTTCAACACGGCGCAGCAGGTCTTTCCCGACAACCTGATCGCTCAGACCTTCAAGTTCCAGCCGGTCGAGCTGTTCCAGATCACGGAGGCGGCGGAGCGCGAAGTTCCGAAGGTGGATCTGAACATCCGGCCGCAGTAGTACCGGGCGCCGAAGGTCCGCGGCGTTGGCCGGCACGAATCTCTTCGAACAGCAGAAGCGAAATCTCCGCCGAACGGCGGCGATCCTCGTCGGCTTCGTCGCCTTTCTCGTGTTCCTCGGGGTCGGGGCGGACTTCTTCCTCTACGGCTCCGGCGCGGGACCCGGCTTCCCCGTGGCGACGATCGGCGCGCTCCTCTTCGGCGCAGGTTCGTCGCTCTGGGCCCTCCGGGGAGGAGACCGCGCGGTCCTGGAGTCGGCGGGCGCCGTTCGAATCGACGGATCCGATCCGCGGTACCGGATGCTCGACAACGTCGTGGAGGAGATGGCCATCGCCGGCGGCCTTCCGAAGCCGGAGGTCTACCTCATCCCGGACTCGGACCCGAACGCGTTCGCGACGGGCCGCGGCCCGGAGAAGTCGTCGGTCGCCGTTACCGCGGGCCTGCTCGAAAGCCTGAACCGCGAGGAGCTCCAGGCGGTCGTCGCGCACGAGATGGCGCACGTCAAGAACTACGACGTGCGGCTGATGACGGTTGTCGCCGCGCTCGTCGGGTCGGTCCTCCTGATCTCGGACTGGGGGAGGCGCGGGCTTCGGTTCGGTGGAGGCCGCCGGCGCTCGAGCCGCGGCGGGGGCGGCGCCGTTCTCGTCGTCTTCCTCGTCCTGTGGATCCTGTCCCTGATCCTCGCGCCGTTCATCGCGCGGCTCGTCGCGATGGCGGTTTCCCGCGAGCGGGAGTACCTGGCGGACGCCTCGGGATCGGAGTTGACGAGAAACCCGCTCGCGCTCGCCTCCGCGCTCGAGAAGATCGACGCCGCCAAGGCGCCGACGCCCTCGATCAAGCAGGGCGTCGCGCACCTGTGCATCGCGGATCCACGCGGCCGCGCGGTGAACGAGCGCGAAGGCGGAATCGCCGAGCTCTTCGCGACCCATCCCCCGATCGCGAAGCGGATCGCGCTCCTCCGGGAAATGGGATATCGGCCCGCGCGGACTTGAGCGGGGTGCTACCCGATGGTCGGCTCGCCGTGAAGCGAATGCAGGATCTTCGGATTTGATACGGCGGGCGTCTGCCCTCCGCCATATTAAGAAGCCGAGGAAGACGAGAGCCCGCGGGAGGTTTGTCGAGGCTCGGCCCGGTTGAGGGCCTGGCTAACCGCGCATCTTCGACAAGAGCCATCATAGCACAACGTCGAAGGGCTCCGACGAGGAGACAGGGCACCGGCACATTCGGGAACAGACCCAGGGGCCCCTTTGCATAGCTCACCAACATTGTTAAGCGCGCTCGTCACTATAAAGAGACACTTCGGTACGCACAAGCAGAAGGCCGCCGACAAGGATCCCTCAT
>DASRPJ010000398.1:0-10100 GCA_035646435.1 Thermoanaerobaculia bacterium
CGCTGGAAGGCGGGCACGAGCAGGACGAGGCGGCCTCCCGGCTCCAGGAGCGAGTACATGTCGGCGAGAGTCGCGCGGTCGTCCTCGATGTGCTCGAGGACGTTCAGACAGACGATCGTGTCGATCCGCGCCGCGCGGATCTCGGCGAGCGCGGCCGCGTCGAGGGGGAAGCGGTAGGAGGCGACGCGCACGCCCCGGTCGTCGCGGAACGTCCCCTTCAGGTGCTCGATCGCGACCGGATCGAGGTCGGACGCGACGACGAGCTCCCGCCCTCTCAGGTGCTTCGTGATGTTGCCGAAGCCCGCGCCGATCTCGAGGACGCGGCGGCCGACGGCGTGATCGAAGCGCGAGACGAGCCAGCGGTTGTACGGCTCGAGCTTCGCCATCCGCATCAGCGTGACGTGGCCGACGTTCCTGGGGTCCTCGGTCTCGCGGGAGCCGTGCTTCACGATCGTCGCGAGGGCGGAGACGGCGTCCTTCCACCCGATCTTCTTCCCCTCGTCGTACGTCCGCCCGTAGTAGGAGATCGGCACCTCGTAGATCCGATACCCGCGACGCGCGACCTTCGCCGTGATCTCCGGCTCGATCCCGAAGCGGCGCGACTCGATGGTCAGCGACTGGACGACCTCGCGGCGGAACATCTTGTAGCAGGTCTCCATGTCGGTCATGTTCAGGTTCGTGAACATGTTGGACGCGAGCGTCAGGAACCGATTTCCGATGGTGTGCCAGAAGTAGAGGACCCGTCTCGCGCCCCCGCCGAGGAAGCGCGAGCCGTAAACGACGTCCGCGTGGCCGCTCTCGATCGGCTCGAGGAGCTTCGGATACTCGCGCGGGTCGTACTCGAGATCGGCATCCTGGATCACGACGACGTCCCCGGTGGCGAAGCGGAAGCCGACGGAGACTGCCGCGCCCTTGCCCTGGTTCCTCGGCTGGAGGAAGACGCGGATGCCATCCTTCCCGTCCAGGTCCCGGAGGATCTCGCGGGTGCCGTCCGTGGACCCGTCGTCCACGATCAGGATCTCCTTCTCGATCGGCACGGCGAGCACGAGCGCGACGATCTCGCGGATCGTCTGTGCTTCGTTGTAGACCGGCATTACGACCGACAGCTTCATTGCGCCACCTTCTCCCCAATGTCATCCCGAGGACCGAAGGTTCGAGGGATCCCTCGCTCCGCTCGGGATGACAGGGGGGGAACGTCCGGGAGCTCGAAAAGATACATCGAGTACCCCACCCTCCCCGCGGCGCGGCCGCGGGTCGCGATCTCGCCCCGGAGCTTTCGGAGCGCCGCGGCGATTTCGTGCTCGCCGTGGTATGCGTGGAACTCCGGCCCCACGGCGAGGTGGAACGCGGAGATCGCGACGAGACTCCCGCGGACGTAGGGCTCCGCCGCGAAGTCGGGGACGCCGATCCGGGCCGGCACGTCGTCGCCGCCGAAATAGACGACGGTCGGATCGCGGACGCCCCGGCGCTCGAGCTCGACGGCGAGACGCTTCAGGTCGAGCCCCCAGTCGACGTTCGAGTCGGAGAGGATTTCCCGGCCCCGCTCGGGCCCGCCGGCGAGCGCGTTGAAGTAGGAGAGCTCGTGCGGGTGGATCCGCAGGAGCTCCCAGGCCGAGAGAACGGGGAGGAGCGCGAGCGCCGCCGCCGCGATCCGCCACTTCCCGGAGCTGCGCGCCTGCGCGGCGACCCTCGCGAAAAGTGCGGCGCCGGCGAGCGCGAGAAACGGGTAGACCGGGAGCATGTGACGGATTCCGATGTTGTACGCGGAGCCGATCGAAGCGAGGAAGAGCACGGCCACCGGCAGGAGGAAGAGCCGCGCCTCCTCCGAGAGCGCCCTCGGACGCCGCAGGAACGCCGCGATGACCAGGGCGGTGACCGCAAGGAACGCGAGCGTGCTCTTGAACAGGAACGCGACGAAGAAGTAGAGCGGGAAGCCTTCGACCGACGTGCGGCCGTTCAGGAAGTTCACTCCGCCCCCGACCGAGCTCTGTCGGACGACCGACGCGAGGCCGCCGGCGTAGTGCGCGAGCGGGCGCGAGAAGGGGACGAGCGACTCGATCGCGGCGGAGAGACCGGGCGCCCCGCGGCCGGCGACCATCTCTCGAATGACGAGGCGCTGGTGGTCGGGGTTCATCCGGGCGGTCAGCGGCGCGTAGACGGCGAGGATCACGAGGACGGCGACGACACCCGCCGCCGCGAGCCTCGCGACGGCGCCGACGACGGCTTTCCCCGGCCTCGCCTCGCGCCGCGCGGCGAACAGGCTCTGCAACAGGAGGATCGGAAGGAGGAGGATCGCCGAGAACTTCGTCGCGAGAGCGAGGCCGAGCGCGAGGCCGGCGACGGCGACGCGAAACGCCGTCGCGCGGCGCCGCGCCGCTTCCCACGCGAGGACGGTCGCGAGAAAACCGGCGGCCGCGCCGACGTCGGTGTGCACGACCCCGGCGTGGGCGACGAAGGTCGGGTCGAGCGTGACGAGCCCGACCGCGAAGAGCGCGGCGAGAGCGCCGTAGCGCGACCGCGCCGCCCCGAAGACGAGCAGCAGCAGGAGCGCGAGCACGGCGAGGAAAGGCGCTCGCGCGGCCGCCGCGATCCGGTCGGCGGCGACGACGTTCTCGAAGAGGAACGCGTGACCGTAGTCGGTGAAGCTCGTCCCCATGGGAACCTCCGACGGAGGCGGGGGAATCGGCAGGCCCCCGAGCGCCAGACCCGCGAGGGCTTTTGCGACGGGCGGGTGCTCGATGTTCACGATCGCGGTGCGGCCGTGAACTCCGAACCAACCGGAGAGGATGTGCACCGGCTCGTCGGCGGAGAGCGAGTCGTCGCGCGTGTGATCGCGCACGAGGAAGAGAGAGAGGAGAACGAGCCCCGCGGCCGCCGCGGTGGCGAGAACGCCTCCGCGGCTCACCGGATGGAAAGCGTCAGGCCGGCTTCCCCCGGACGGGGGCGTCCGCACCGGTCGCGCGCTCCGTCGGATCCGCGGCTTCGACCGGCCTCTGCCGCCGCGGCGCGAGAGAGTGCCGGGCGAGGGCGCCCAGGGCGGAGAACCCGTCTTTCAGGCGGATCTTCTTGCCCTCGGCCTGGGATCGCCCGAAGTACGAAACGGGGACCTCGAAGACGCGGAAGCCTCCGCGCGCGACCTTCACGGTGAACTCCGCGTCTACCCCGAACCGCTTCGACTCGAGGTCGAGCGCGGGCACGACCCGTCGATGAAAGGCCTTGTAACAGGTGGCCATGTCGGTCAGGTTCAGGTTCGTCACGACGTTCGAAATGAGAGTCAGGAGCCGGTTCCCGACCGTGTGCCAGAAGAACTGCACGCGCCGCTCGGAGCTCCCGCTGAACCGCGAGCCGTAGACGACGTCCGCGCGTCCCCCCTCGATCGGGCGCAGGAGGACCGGGTACTCCGCCGGGTCGTACTCGAGGTCCGCGTCCTGGATCACGAGCATCTCGCCCCGCGCGGCGTCGAGGGCGGTGCGGACCGCGCGACCCTTGCCGAGGTTGCGCTCGTGGAGGAACACGCGGACGCCGTTCCTCCCGTCCCAGCGCTTCAGGATCTCCCGCGTCCCGTCCACCGACCCGTCGTCCACGACGAGGATCTCCTTATCGATCGGCACGGCGGCGACGAGAGTCAGGATCTCCTCGATCGTGCGCGCTTCGTTGTAGACGGGGATGAGAACGGAGAGCTTCACGGTGTTCGCACAATGATACGGGATAGCGGGCCGTTCCCGGCTCCCGGCGATAATTGATCGATGGCGCGGCGCCGAGCGATTTTCCTTCTCGGCCTCGCCGCGGCGGTCGTCGTCGGCACTTTCCTCCGTCTTTCGACGTACCGTCAGCTCCAGGACGGCGCGCGCACCCGCGCGGTCTCCTCCGACGACTATTACCACCTCCGGCGCGCGCGGTTCGCGGTCGCGCACTTCCCGCGAACGATCTTTTTTGATCCGCTGATGAACTTTCCGTCGGGCGGCGTCGGCATCTGGCCGCCGATCTTCGACCTCGCGCTCGCCCTGCCCTCGCGTCTGCTCCACGGCGCGGACGCGCCGGCCTCCGCGATCGAGCGCGAGGCGGCCTGGGTGCCGCTCCTGTTCGCCGCGGGGGCGATCGTCGCCGCGGGATTCCTCGGCCGGCGCCACTCCGGCCGCTCGAGCGGCGCCGTCATCGCGCTCTTCGTCGCCGTCTCCCCCGCGCACCTCCTCTGGTCGCAGTACGGCCATGTCGAGCAGCACGTCGCCGAGTCCTTTTTCGGGCTCGCCGCCCTCGCTTCCTATCTCGCCAGCCGCGAGACGCCGGCGCCTCCCGAGAACGCGCGGCGGGAGGCGGTCGCCGGGATCACGCTCGCGCTCGCCGTGCTCGCATGGCAGGGGGCGATCTACTGGGGCGCGATCTTCGCTCTCGCGCTCTTCCTCGAGTCGCTCCGGACCGGGCGAAGCGTGTTCCGGGCGGCGCTCTCGACGCTCGCCCTTCCCGCCGCGATCGTGGGGGCGGCGACCGCGGCGTGGACGAAGGGGCTCTCGATGCCGTTCACGTACGTCTCGTTCGGCTTCTTCCAGCCCCTCTTTCTCGCCGCCCTCGCGGCGGGCCTGATCCTCCTCGACGCCGTCGTGGGTCTCGCCCGGCGCGCCCTGCCGGCGCGCGCCCTCCTCCCGCGCGCGGCGTTTCTCGCCCTCGCCGCCGTCGCGGTGGTCCCCTTCGCCGGGGATCTCGTCGCGAGCTTCGCGGGCGGAGTCGGGTACGTCGCGGGGCGCACCGAGGAGGCGGCGGGAGGAGCCGGTTACGCCTCCTACCCGAGCTCCTGGCTGAAGGGCATCTTCGAGGCGAGGCCGCTCTTCGCCGACGGCGCGGGGATGCCCGTCCGACAGCTGTCTCTCGCGATCTTCCTCACGCCGCTCGCCATCTTCGCGTGGGCGCGCCGCGCGATCGCCGGGCGCCGGACCGGAGTTCACGCCGCGCTCGCGGTGTGGGGCGCCGTCACCCTCTTCCTGGCGCTCTCCCAGCGCGTGAACGTCTACTACGCCGTGCCGCTCTGCGCGCTCGCGCTCGTCGAGGCGGCGCGGTTCGTCGCGACGCTCGTCCGGCGGCGGGCGGCTCGCGGCAGGCGCCCACCGCGACGCATCCTCGCGGCGGCGGCCGCGCTCCTGATCGCGCTGCCTATGGCGCCGGGGATCGTCGAGCAGGTGCGCGCACAGCACGTGCCGGGGTCCGACCTCTTCGCCACGCTCGACTGGATGCGGCGGACGCTGCCGCGGGACGTCGACCCTTACGACGCGAGGCTCCTCGATCCCGCGTCGTTTCCGCCGGAGCTCTCGCGCGCCTCCTCGGTCATCGCCCCCTGGTCCATGGGTCACTTCCTGCTCTATGAAGCCGAGCAGCCCGTCGTTGCGAACAACTTCGGCTACGGCTTCCTCGACTCGATCCGGTTCTTCCTCGCGCCGACCGAACGGGAAGCGCTCGAGGTCGCCGCGCGCCATCGCGCGCGCTGGGTCGTCGCCACGGATCTCGTGCCGCGGATGAACGACTACGCCGGTTACCTCGGCCGCCCGCCGCTGCTCACGGCGGGCGCCGCCGGCCTCGCGCCGACGGAGCAGTACTTTTCGACGCTTCAATCGCGCCTGTACGACTTCGACGGCGCGGGCACGGAATCAAACGGCCTGGCGGTTCCGCCGCTGCGCTCCTTCCGTCTCGTCTTCTCCTCGAGGACGGGGATCATGCGGGGCGGGCGATTCGTCTCGAGGTGGAAAGTGTTCGAGATCATCGGTCCCGGGTCCTGAGTCACTCGACCGGCCCGGCGGTTTTCCAGGCGCGACCGGCCTGCGCGCGCTCCATCGGCGTCGCGGCGGCGGCAACTTCCCGGCGAAGCTCCTCGCGCCCCGGGTCGAGGCCGGAGTAGTTGCCGTAGATCACCGCGCGCAAGAGCCGGCCGGAGTAAGCGGTCGGCGGGGGGAGGAACAGCAGGAGAACGAGCGGCGCGATCCCCGCCGCCAGGGCGACCGGCGCGCGCGGGCGGACCGGCCGCGCCGCGAGGAGGGCCGCGACGGCCGCGGCGCCGGCCGCCGCGATCGGCAGCGCGAGCGAGGCGACGGGCGACAGTCCCGCCTCCATGCCCAGGTTCGGCGCGATCCAGCCGCGCGCGAGGAACCAGGCGGACGCGTTGACCGGCGGAAAGCCGAAATCGAGGGGAAAGTGCGGCCAGGAGAGGGTCGCGAGGACGTGCACGCCCGCGGAAAAAACGGCGGCGGCCGCGAAGAGGCCGCGCGAGAGCGGGCTCTCGAGCGCGAAAGGGAGCGCCGCGGCGACGAAGAAGAGGAGCGGCAGAAGGTACCGGCTGCCGAGAGCCCACCCGCCGTGCCAGTTCGCGTAGCCGGTCAGGAGGACGAACGATACGAACGTCGCGGTCGCGGCGACGGCGGCGTCGGGACGCTCGCGCCGGCTGCGCAGGGAGCGCGCGAATCCCACGCCTGCCCAGAGGAAGAAAGGCGAGAGGACGAGGATCCCCCGCGCGGGATGGAACAGGTACGCGGCGGCGACCCGGACGCTCGGCGGCCCGAACCCGAAGAATCCCCGGCGCGCGAGCTCCGAGTAGGCCGGGTACGCCTCCCGCGCGGACGACAGGACGAAGGGGGACCCGAAGCACACCTCCTGGTAGAGGAGGAGGAGCCCGAGCGGGACGGCGGCGCCGGCGGCGAAGGCCGCGAGCGCCTTTACGCCGCGGCTGCCCTTCGCGGGAAGCGCCGCCCGGACGGCCAGCGCGAGGGCGACCGGGGCGACCGTGTATTCGGAGATCGCCGCCCAGCCGGCAAGGAGCCCCGCGGCCATCCGCGCGGCCACCCCGGGAGCACGGTCGGGCGGCGGCGAGAGCAGGTCCCACGCGAGGAAGAGGAGCGAGGCGGACCAGGCGTGCGAGAAGAACGAGCGCGCGTAGAAGAGAAACGGCGTTCCGAAAGCGACCGCGAACGTGACGAGCGGCGCGACCGCCTCCCACTCCCGGCGCAGCCGGAGCCGCCGGGAGAAGCGAGCGAGCGCCACGACGCAAACGAGGGAGACGGTCAGGAGGCGCAGCAGCGCGAGCACGCCGGACGCCGGCGAGTCGGGCCGCGGCAGGAAGAGGCGCAGGAGCTGGTAAACGGGGATCGCCGCGAGCGCGAGACCCGGCGCTTTGTTCGAGTAGGACCGCCCCCCCGAGGCCGCCTTGTCCTCGTGATCTCCCAGCCGCTCGAGCTCCGAGTCGATCGCGAACGTTCCGGACTCGACGAAGGCGACGACGGTCTGAAAGCGCGAGAGCTCGTTCGGGCTCGAGAACGGAGGGAAGAAGCCGGAGAAGTACGCGCAGAAGAGGGCGAAGACGCCCACCACGACCGCGCACGCGCGATTCGGGCTCAAGGCCTCAAGTGTAAAGGTTGATCGAATCTACAATCGCCGCATGTCCCGACGGGGCCGCGCCATCCTCTCCGGCCTCGCCGTCGCCGTCCTGTTCTCGCTTCCGCTCGTCCCCGAGATCGTCGGGTCGCGCCGGCTCGTGTTCCGGGACGCGCACGTCACGCACTGGCCCTGGCGCCGCGTCGCCATGGACCTGGTGTCTTCGGGAAAAGCCCCCTTCGTCAACGAGACGGCCTCCGGCGGTCAGCCGCTGCTCGCAAACCCGAACGCGGTTCTCCTCTACCCGAGCCTTCTCCTCGAAAAGCTCGTTCCCCCGGCGTCGGCGTTCAACCTCCACTATCTGCTCCACGTGCTGTGGGCGTACTTCGGGGCGCGGGCGCTCGCTTCGCGACTCGGTGTCTCGGACGGAGGGGCTTTCTTCAGCGGTGTTGCGTACGCCTTCTCCGGCGCCATGCTCTCGTACGCGTCGGCGTTCGCGAACGCGGGGCCCGCGGCGGCCTGGCTGCCGTGGTGCGCGGCCGCGGTCCTCGACCTCGCGCGGGCCGACACGTGGCGGATGCGGATTCGCGCGTCCGCGGCGACCGGGCTCGCCTTCGGCCTGCAGTTCCTCGCCGGAGAGCCGGCGATCTCGCTTCTGACCGGCGTCTTCGCGGCCGCGCTCGCGGCGGCGGCCTGGCTCGCCTCGCGACGCGACCGGCTCGCGAGCGGCGGGCGCCTCGCCGCGGGCGGGGCCCTCGCGGCGGCCGTCGGCCTCGGCGTCGCCGCTCCGCTCCTCCTCCCGCTCCTCGAGATCGTGCGCCTCACCTTCCGGGGCCAGCACCTCTACTCGGCGCGCGCGTTCGGCGCGTCCCCCTTCGCGCCGTGGCAGATGGTGGAGTGGCTCTTCCCGCGTTTCGCGGGGGACCCCGGCTCGCTCGGCGAGGGCGCGCACTGGCAGTACCGGCTCCACGAGGGGGACCTCGTGTACCTCTGGTCGGTCACGTTCGGCGTCCTGCCCCTCCTCGTCGTCCTGGCCGCCGGGATCCGGCGCGCTTTCTGGTCCCGGCGCGCGATCTTTCTCGCCGCGGGAGCGGTCGTGACGCTCGCGTTCTCGTTCGGCTTCGCGCTCCCGTTCTACCGCCTCCTCTATTCCGCGGAGTTCCTGCGGCGACTGAGATACCCGATCAAGTTCTACCTCCTGACGACGCTCTGCGTCGCGCTCCTCTCGGGTTTCGCGGTGGACGCGCTCCGGCGGCGGCGGGGCGGCTACCGGGAGGCCGTCCTCTTCGGGCTCGTGGTCGTTTTCTTCGCGTTCGCGTTCTTCGCCTCCGGCGAGAACGGCCTCCTCGACCGGCTCGTTCGCCCGCACCTCTCCGGCCCCGCCGCGCAGACGACCGACCTTCTCCCGACCATCCGGCGGGTCTTCCGCGGCGACGCGGTCTTCGGTGTCGTCGCGGCCCTCCTCGCCGCAGCGCTCGTGTTCCCGCGGCGGACCCGCGGGACCGGACACGCCCTCGGCCTCGCGACGCTCGTGCTCGCGCTGCCAGCCGGCCTGCCGCTTTTCGTGTCCTCCGACCACGAAGACCTCGAGCGACCTCCCGCCCTCCTGCCCGCGCTCCGATCGTCCGGGCGCCTCTACGTGTCTCCGCCCGTTCCCGGGCTCTCCGCGGCCGAAACCGAGTACGCGCCTACTCCGTCGCGTCTCTCCATGTCGAAGCTCGCGCGCGTGCAGATCGAGGAGATGATTCCGGCGACCGCGGCGCCCTTCGGGGTGCGCTACATGTTCGACGAAGACCCGGACGGCTCCTACGGCTGGGTGAACCGCGCCGCCGGCGACGTGCTCACGGCGTCGAAGCCGGACGAGCGGGCGCAGCTGCTGACGTCCTTCGGAACGCGGTTCATCCTCGCGGAGCGCGGCAGCGCGTTCGCCGGATTCCGCCCCGTCACCGGGTTCGCGGTCGCCGGACGCCACCTCGTCCTCCACGAGACGCCGGCCGCGGCGCCCGACCTGCGCTGGGCGTCGCGAGCCTTCCGTCGGACGTCTCTCTCCGGGTCGATCGAGCTCGTGCGGTCCGACCTCTTCCGGCCCGTGCACGACGTCGTCCTGCCCGGGCCGAAAGACGAGGGGCCGGGGCCGGTTCCGTCTCCCGCGTACTTACTCGAGCGCGTCCTCGAAGCCGATCGGGCGCTCGTCGACGTCGACGCCGGAGCGCCCGGGCACATGATCTTTTCGCGGACGTTCTTTCCCGCGTGGAAGGGACGGCTCGACGGCTCGCCCGTTCCGGTGCTTCTTGCCAACGGCCGCGACCTCGCGGTCGCCGTCCCGCCCGGCAAGCACCGGGTGGAGATCTTCTGGAACCCGGCCTCGTTCCGGCGGGGCGTCGTGCTGCAGGGGCTCGCGCTGCTGGCGGCGTTCGGGACGCTGCTCGGGGGGTTCGTCCGAAGCAGAGCATGGCTCCGCTGATCGTCCTCGCCGTCGCCACTCTGCTCGCCCGGCTCGCCGGGAGGCTCGGAGTGGCGTCCCTCCGGGACTGGGCCGCCGCGACGCGTGTCGGCCTCGCGGTCATGTTCCTCTTCACGGCGGCCGCCCACTTCAACCGCATGCGACCCGACATGGTCCGCATGGTGCCGACGTCGGTCCCCAACCCGGAGCTCATGGTCACGATCACCGGCATCTGCGAGATCCTCGGGGCGATCGGGCTTCTCGTCCCGCGCACGCGCCGGGTCGCGGCGATCGCCCTCATCGTTTT
>DASRPJ010000399.1:0-4034 GCA_035646435.1 Thermoanaerobaculia bacterium
GTCGATCCTATAGGGTCGACTGGACCGAGGTGGCGAGAAGAGATCTGCTCGCGATTGTCGACTACCTGGTCGAACGAAATCCCGATGCCGCGGCGCCCACGCTGGACAGACTGGAGCGGAGAGCCGCCGCTCTCAAAAGAAGTCCGGAGCGAGGTCGCGTGATTCCAGAGCTCGAGCGGCTGCAGCTGCGTGAATACCGAGAACTGATCGTCGCGCCGTATCGACTCGTCTATCGAGTTTCCGGTCGGCGGGTTCTAGTTCTCGGCGTTCTGGACAGCCGGCGCAATCTCGAGGATCTTCTGCTCGATCGGCTCGTTGGCCAGAGGTGAACCCGGAGGATCCTGATCCGACGGGAGTGGAAGACGTCCTGGCGAAAATGGTTTGGTGGAGCTGAACGGGATCGAACCGTCGACCTCCTGAATGCCATTCAGGCGCTCTCCCAGCTGAGCTACAGCCCCACGACGGAGGGCGCGCAGAATAGCACGCCCGCCGCGCGGCGCCTCAATCGTGCGAGAGCGATCCACGATTTTGGACTGTGGCTGCGTTCGGTCGGAGGCGACCGCGGGACGAACCCCGAAGGTCCGGTCCGGGCGGGAAACGTTTGCCGCCTCCCGGCAATCGGAATAGGCTTCTCTCTGCTGCACTCGCTTCAATTCATTTGGGAGGACTTATGACGAAGCGACTCCGGGTCCTCGTTGTGGTGGCGTCCCTCGTCTCGGCGAGCGCGTGGGCTCAAACGCTTCCCACCGCCACGCTTTCCGGAAAGGTCACGGTGCAGGACGCCGGAATACCCGGCGTGACGGTCACGGTCACGTCCCCTCAGCTTCAAGGCGAGCGGACGACCGTCACGAGGAGCGGGGGCGACTACATCCTTCCGCAGCTCCCGCCCGGCGACTACACCGCCCGGTTCGAGCTCGCCGGGATGCAGCCGGTGACGCGGGCGATCACTCTCACGGCCGCCCGCAACGACCACCGACTCGACGCCGAGCTCTCCCCTGCGGCCGTGGCCGAGGCGGTCACCGTGACGGACGAAACGCCCGTGGCGGCCTCCATCGACACGACGCAGGTGAGCACGAATTTCCGGTCGGACTTGATCGAGGCTCTCCCCGTCGGGCGGACGCTCACGGCGGTGACGCTTCTCGCGCCGGGCGTGAACGCCAACGGACCGGGGGGCAACACGATGATCTCCGGCGCGATGTCCTTCGACAGCCTCTACCTGGTCAACGGCGCCATCGTGAACGAGAACCTGCGCGGCCAGCCCCACAGCCTCTTCATCGAGGACGCGATCCAGGAAACGACTGTCATCACGGGCGGCGTTCCCGCCGAGTACGGTCACTTCACAGGAGGGATCGTCAGCGCGATCACGAAGTCGGGCGGCAACAACTTCCGCGGGAGCTTCCGAACGAGCTTCACGAACGAGAGCTGGACCGCGGAGACTCCCCTGACCGAGGCCCAGGACGACACGACGAACCCGGTGTACGAGGCGACGATCGGCGGTCCCGTCCTGAAGGACCACCTGTGGTTCTTCGGCGCGGGTCGCTTCTCCGAGCTCGAGGACATTCGGCAGACGCAGCCGGGCTTCGCGCGCGAGGGGGATCAGGACGCCAGCGGGAACCAGATCCCCATCGGAACGGCGCTGACTCCGATCACCTTCCCGCACTCGACCGAAGAGACGCGGCTCGAGGGAAAGCTGACGGGCACCATTTTGAACCGCCACACGCTCACGGCCTCCTACATGGACATCGCCGCGAGCGAGACGAACCAGACCGGCCAGGTCATCATGGACCTCGACAGCCTCGTCCGGGAGCGGGAGACGCCGAACACTTTCCTCGTCGGCAACTACAGCGGCATCATCACGGACAACTTCTTCGTCGAGGGTCAGTACTCGAAGAAGGAGTTCACCTTCGAGGGCTCCGGCTCGACCGAGTTCGACATCATCAACGGGACCCTGATCCTCGACCGCGCGCGCGGGACGCGGTACTGGTCGCCCACCTTCCGCGCCTCGCCCGGTGGGGAGGGTCGCGACATCGAGGTCTGGACGGCCAAGGCGACGTATTTCTTCTCGAGTGACCGCATTGGAAGCCACGAGATCAAGCTCGGTTACGAGGACTTCAACGAAGTGCGGGCGGTCAACAACTTCCAGAACGGGAGCGACTACCGCATCAGCGCGCCGAACACGATCGTCCGCGGGGGCACGGTCTATCCGCGCTTCCCGGGCGGCACGGGCACCGGCGTGAACAACACGCGCATCCTGTGGCTGCCGATCTTCGTGCTGAGCAACGGCTCCGACTACACGACGCGGTCCGTCTTCCTCCAGGACCGCATCTCGCTGAAGCGGTTCACTCTGAACCTCGGCGCCCGGTACGACGAGAACGACGCCATCAGCGGGGACGGGCAGCTTCAGATCGCCGACGACTCGGTGATCAGCCCGCGCCTCTCCGCGCACTACGACGTTTTCGGGAACAGCCGGCTCGTCGTGAACGCGACCTACGGCCAGTACGTCGGCCGACTCGCGGAGGGAGCGGCGAACGACGCCGACCCGGCGGGACGAAACGCCTCCCTCCAGTGGAACTACCGCGGCCCGAACATCAACAACAACGTCAACGCGCCGACGAGCTCCCTCATCCCGACCGATCAGGCGATCGGGATGGTCATGGAGTGGTTCTTCGCGAACTGCGGCCGGCCCGAAACCGGGAACTTCGGCTGTCCGTTCCGGACGACGCCGTCCGTTCCCGGTGTCGAGAGCGTTCTCGATCCGGGCGGCCTCGACTCGCCCCTCGTGAAGGAATTCACGTTCGGCGTCGGGACCGCGCTCGGTTCCCGCGGTTCGGCTCGCGCCGACCTCGTGCTTCGCAACTGGGACAACTTCTACACGTCGTACCGCGACACGTCGAACGGTCGGGTCTCGGACGAGTTCGGTACGCAGTACGACCTTTCGATCATCCGCGCCGACGACGGAATCTACGAC
This sequence comes from Thermoanaerobaculia bacterium, assembly GCA_035646435.1. Classification (GTDB taxonomy): domain Bacteria; phylum Acidobacteriota; class Thermoanaerobaculia; order UBA5066; family Gp7-AA6; genus Gp7-AA6. Next base: position 2,969 of record DASRPJ010000399.1, read on the forward strand.
CGGGAGTACACGGGCGTCCACACTCAGTTCCAGTACCGTCCCTGGAACCGGTTGAACGTCGGCGGCACGTACGCCTGGTCCAGGCTCGTCGGCAACGTGACCGGAGAGGACACGGGCAGCGGCCCGCTCGTCGGCGTCGCCGGGGAATACCCGGAGTACCGGCGTGAAAGCTGGAACTATCCGATGGGCTACCTGACCGGCGACCAGCGCCACCGCGCGAGACTCTGGGCGATCTACGACATGCCGACGCCGATCGGCAGTTTTGCTTTCACTCTCCTGCAGCACTTCGACTCCGGCACACGCACCTCCGTCGACGGCCTCATCGACTCCCGGCCCTACGTAACCAACCCCGGGTACATCGCGGGCAACCTGCCGACGACGGTTTCCTACTTCTTCGGCGGCCGCGGCAACCTGAAGACCGACGACATTACACGCACGGATTTCGCCCTGAACTACAACGTCCGCCTCTTCAAGACGCTCGAGCTCTTCATCCAGCCGGAGATCTTGAACCTGTTCAACGAGCGCGGCGTTCAGTCCTACGACGAGGAGGTGCTGACGGCCGCGGACGACGACGACACGTTCGCGCCGTTCAACCCCTTCACCGATACGCCGATCGAGTGCCCGCAGGGAGCACCGGCGGCGCAGTGCCGTGAGCTCGGCGCGAACTTCCAGCGCGGGCCGAACTTCGGGAAGCCGGACAGCGAAGGGGACTACCAGACGCCGCGGACGTTCCGCGTCTCGGTCGGTATCCGATTCTGACGAGCTGACGCAAAACCGGGGGCACGGCGTGCCGTGCCCTCGCTGCCTCTCCATGAAATCCGTTTCCCTCCTCCTCATCCTTCTCGTCGCGTTCGGCCTGCCGGCCGAGGAACCCGCGAGATACGACCTCATTCTGCGCGGCGGCCGCGTCGTGGACGGGACCGGAAGTCCCTGGTATCGCGCGGACGTCGCGGTGAAGGGCGATCGGATCGTCGCGATCGCGCCGCGAATCGGCGCGAGGGCCGTGCGGGAGATAGCCGCGGAGGGTCTCGTCGTCGCCCCCGGCTTCATCGACCTCCACACGCAC